>NZ_JBQEDL010000006.1:84396-125359 GCF_052106715.1 Gordonia sp. (in: high G+C Gram-positive bacteria) | reverse complement strand
GGCCTTCTCGACAAGCCCCGTGCAGGCGACCTCGCCGCACGGACCGTCGACCGACTGGCCTGCATCGCAGTGCACCGGAGCGCCGCTGACTTCGCCGCTGACACCGGCCGCAGTGGAGCGAGACTCCTCGCCGAAGATCGCCGCGTGATCCGCCTCGATCTCGTCGACGACGGCGCCGACCCGAACCGACTCGATGCGGCGGCCGCTGTCGTCGCCGCCCTTCTCCACGAACCAGACGCCGTCGTGCGTTTGGGCTCGCACGCACAGTGGGTCTCGGATGAACTTGCGCGTGCCAAATCGGACGATCTAGTAGCCGACGGATACTGGATCGACTTCGTCGAAGAGGCGATGGACGCTGAAGAACCCGGTGACAGTCCTCGTGCCTCGGTGCGGACCGCGAGCGCGCACGCGCCGCGCACCGCGTCCGACGGCTTCGTCGACGTAGCCGTGATATCGACTGCGGTGACCGCGACCGCCGAAGCGCTCCTCGCCGCAGGTGCCGACCTCGGCGACGTCTTCATCGTCGACGTCGAGGAGTCTGCCCGCGCCGACGCCGACGCCGCGTTCGTGACCGGCGACCTCGTATGGCGCTATCCGGTGATCGTCGAATCGGGGGCGGAGATCGCGTTGCCGCCCGCCGCCGAGATTGGCGACTACATCGCACTCCGCGACCACAGCGTCCACGCCCAGGGGTTGTTCGCCGACGTTCCGGACGCTGCACTCCTGGTGCGGGTCCATCGCACCGACACCGTGGTGACCGCGGGGGCCGACGCCGGCGCAGATGGGTTCGGCGATCACCGTGCCGTCGTCGTCGTGACGGTCGACCGCGACGGACTCTACGTCCACATCCACCTCGCACACGACTACGACGTCGACGTCGACGTCGACGCGATCGCCACCGCGGTCGCCGACGCGCGGGACGGCGGGAACCGCATCGACCGACGCGTCGTCGATTTCGCCGAGGCCGCGCACGCGCAACGCGAGTCGGCACACCGGGATCTACTCAGCCTGCGCGCCGTCGACCGCGAGCAGTTGGAGATCGGATTCGGTCCACTCGCCGACGTGTGGCCGGTGACGGCACTCGGCGAAGGCCTGCTGTTCCACCTGCGCATGGCGGGCGACTCGGGGGATACCGATCTGTACGCGTCTCAGTCTGTGGTGACCGTCCGCGGTCGTCTCGACGTCGACGCAATGCGGACCGCGATCGCAGGAGTGATGGAACGCCATCCGAGTCTGCGGGCGGCCTTCACCACCGTGACAGGCCGGTCCGTCGCGCTGATCGCCGACACAGTGAACGTGCCCGTCACCGTCTACACGCGCAGTGACGTCGAGCGCGACGGCGTCGAAGAGATACTCGGCACAGAGCGGTTCGCGCCGTTCCGCGCCGACCGGGCCCCGCTTATCCGGTTCGCCCTCGTCCCGACCAGCGACGACCAGTGGCTCGTCGTGTTCTCTTTCGAACACGTGCTGATGGACGGCTGGTCGATCGGCCGGCTGCTCGACGATCTATTCGCGCTCTACGCAGGCGACGCCGTCGAGTCGCCTGCGTCGATGAGGGCCTACCTCGAATGGCTCGACGCCCGCGACGACACGTCCGCGCGGTCGTCGTGGAAGGGGTATCTGTCCGGCGTCGACGAACCGACCATCCTGTACCCGGCGGCGATGGCGTCGCAACCGGATGCACTCGCGGCAGCAGATCATCACCAGGTGCTAGATGCCGCGACCAGCGATCGGATCCGCCGCGCAGCCGCCGACGCTGGCGTCACGCTCAGCACCTTCCTGCAAACCGCGTGGGGCATCACCCTCGGCAGACTGACCGGACGCACCGACGTCGTCTTCGGGACGACGGTCGCCGGAAGGCCCGCCGATGTGGCAGGCGCCGAACGCATCGTCGGCCTCCTGTTCAACACGGTGCCCGTGCGCGTCGACCTGTCGCGGGCGTGCACCGTTGCCGACCAGGTGCGAACTCAGCAGGACGCGTGGATAGGCGTGCTCGACGCCGAACACGTCGGACTCACCGACATCGGCGACGACACCGGCGTGCCGACCCTCTTCGACACGCTGTTCATCATCCAGAACGTGCCCGCGAGCGTGGAAGGCCGCCGCTACGGTGACCTCGACGTCATCGGCCGCTCGATCAACGACGCGACGCACTATCCGGTGTCGTTCGCCGCCGACCCCGCCGAGCGCATCGTACTGCGCTGCGCGTACCGGTCCGATGTCCTCGACGCCGACGAGGCGCGGCTCCTCACTGACCGGTACGTCGACGTCCTCACAGGGATGGCGGGGGATCTCGACGCCGCCGTCTCGCGGATCAGCGTCGCCACTGAAGCAGAACGGGAACTGGTGCTTCGCACCTGGAACGACACCGAGTGCGACGTTCCCGACGTCACCATCGCCGATCTGTTCACGGAACAGGCCTGCCGCACACCCGATGCGACGGCCCTGGTCGCCGGATCAGTGAGTCTCACGTTCGCTGAGATGTCGGGACGTGTCAACCGTCTCGCGCGCCTCCTGATCTCCCGAGGCGCGGGGCCCGAGCAGCGGGTGGTGCTGCTGCTGCCTCGCGACGAACGCATGGTGCTCGCGATGTTCGCGTGCTTCGCCGCCGGGGCGGCCTACGTTCCGGTGGACGCCGACTATCCGCCGGAGCGGATCGCCTACATGATCGAGAGCGCCGGCCCGGCGGTGGTCGTCGGAACCTCGGCGCTCCTGCCTCCGGACGGCAATGTCGCTCGCGGCGAGGTTCTCGACCTCGACGATCGCGGTCTGCTCGCCGAGCTGGCGGGATTCGCCGGTCACGATCTGACCGCAGACGAGGCACTGCGCGCCGCAGGAGACAACCTCGCCTACGTGATCTACACGTCGGGGTCGACGGGCCGACCCAAGGGCGTCGCCGTCGGCTATCGCGGGTTGACGAACATGCTCGTCAACCACAGGGCGAAGATCTTCGACCGTGTGGTCGCCGAACAGGGCGGGCGCAGGATGAGGATCGCGCACACCACGTCGTTCTCCTTCGACGCGTCCTGGGAACAGCTGTTCTGGATGCTCGATGGGCACTGCGTCGACGTGATCGACGAGGACCTCCGTAAGGATCCGGTCGAACTGCTCGCATACTATGACCGGGCCTCCGTCGACGGATTCGACGTCACCCCGTCGTACGGCCAGGTCTTGCTCGACGCCGGGCTGCTCGAGCGCCCTCGCGCCGCCGGCCGGTCGTCGGCCCCCGACGATGCGGGCGTTGTCTTCGTCTCACTCGGCGGTGAAGCGGTCCCGGACGCAGTCTGGACGGCGCTGCGCGATGCGCCCGGTGTCTCCGGATACAACCTGTACGGGCCCACCGAGTACACGATCAACGCGCTGGGCGCCGATGTCGCCGATAGTGCGACGTCCTGTGTCGGTGCGCCGATCTACAACACACGCGCCTATGTTCTCGACGCCGGTCTGTCCCCGGCGCCGCCCGGCACGCCGGGCGAGCTCTATCTCGCTGGTGCGGGCACGGCGCGAGGCTATCTCGGCCAGCCGGGTATGACCGCCGAACGGTTCGTCGCCTGCCCGTGGGGCGACGGTGAACGGATGTACCGGACCGGCGACGTCGCCCGGTGGCGCGACGACGGCACCCTCGACTACCTCGGTCGGTCGGACGCCCAGGTTAAGATCCGCGGATTCCGTATTGAACCGGCCGAGGTCGCCGACGTCATCGCTGGATGCGACGGCGTTAGCCGCGCCGCGGTCCGGGTCATGACATCACCGTCGGGCATGCCTGCGCTCGTCGGATACGCAGTGCCGGACGGCGCGGATCTCGATCCCGGCACGATCCGTGACTCGCTGCGCGACATGCTGCCCGACTACATGGTTCCCGCTACGATCGGCGTAGTCGACGATCTGCCGCTGACGGTCAACGGAAAGCTCGATGTCGCCGCCCTGCCCGAGGTGCCGCTCACCGCGGAGGAGATCGTCGCGCCTATCGGGGCGGTCGAGGAGTTCGTGTGCGCCGTGTTCGCGGACCTCATCGGCGTGCCCGCGGTGTCAGCGACGGCGGACGTATTCGAGTCCGGTGCGAACTCGCTGATCGCCATGAAGGCCG
The DNA here is from genome assembly GCF_052106715.1 of Gordonia sp. (in: high G+C Gram-positive bacteria). Classification (NCBI taxonomy): domain Bacteria; kingdom Bacillati; phylum Actinomycetota; class Actinomycetes; order Mycobacteriales; family Gordoniaceae; genus Gordonia; species Gordonia sp. (in: high G+C Gram-positive bacteria). The sequence goes on along the minus strand of NZ_JBQEDL010000006.1, from coordinate 121,272 downwards.
CCGCCAGGCTCAACGACGGCGACCACGGGTTCTCGGTCCGTGTCCGCGACGTGTTCACCACACCGACGCCGCGCGGCCTCGCCGCACTCGCCGAGAGCTCGACCGTCGATGCGTCCGCGGCGCACCCCGCGATCACCGAGTTTGTCGAGTCGACTGCCGGTCGCCGAGTGATCTGTTTCCACGAGGCATTTGGCTTCGTCGCCGCGTACGCGGCGCTCGCAGACCGACTGCCCAGCGGGTGGGGACTGGTCGGCGTCGGCGACGTCGCCGACGTGCCCGGCGTGGAGGAACCCGCGTCGTTCGGCGACCTCGCCTCCGACTACGCCGACGTCGTTCAGTCCGTACAGGACCACGGTCCGTACGATCTCCTCGGATGGTCGTACGGCGGCCACCTGGCGTTCGCCGTCTCCCGGGAACTGCGCCGTCGAGGTGAGGACGTCGTCTCGCTGACGATCGTCGACGCCTACGCTGTCGACCCGGCGGAGGCCGAGCAGATCGACGTCGCAGAATCCGAGCGTCGCGTCCGCGTCATCGCGGGAGCGACGCCCGACACCCCGGCGGCCGAGGTCGTCCGTGCCGCACTCGCCGAATCGCCGATCGTCGGACTCACCGACACCGACCTCGAAGCATCCTTCCGGTCGCACGCGCGGTGCGAACGGATGCTTGTGGAGCCGACTACGGGATCGGTCGACGTGCCGGCGGTCCTCGTGTACTCGCGGGTCGAAGCGGAGTCGTCGACGCCGATCGAGTCGACGTGGACCGCGCATCTGACCGCCGGTGTCGAAGTCGTCGGTGTCGACGCCGCCCATGACGAACTCGTCACCGACCACTATGTGAGCGACTGGATCGAACCGGTGCAGTGCATCTGGGAGGGGTGACACGGACCGCGCTGCCGGTGGACTCCGCCCGGGGCCACAAGAGAAGCTGGGTAGTACTTGACTCCCTCCCAGCTTGACGCTGGCGACATCGGACCACACGGAGCCGAGGTCATCCGCGACCCAGACAGACTCTGAGTGGCGATGCAATCCTGGTCGAACCTGCGCTGATCGGAGAGCGGAGAAACGGTGCAACGTCACTGTGACGTTAACCGAATCCTCCTCCAGGGTTGGATAGGGGAGGAGCGACGTGTCTTTCGCCAAGTGTTCCCGGCCGGCGTCCGCCCGTTACGCGATCTCGATGTCACCGTCGAATCGGAAGGGCGTCGTCTCCGGCGCGCAGCCGCGGAACGACGACGTCGGCGCAGGTCCCATCACGCCGACACGGTCCGCCGCGCCCTTGCGGACCGAGATCTTGACCGCGAGCATGTCCTTCAACGGGTCAGGCACGAGGTTCGGGGCGGTGGCCGAGATCGGGTACACGAGTGCCGCAGCGTCGCCGCGGGTGTCAATGCACGTTACCGGCCCCTTGATTTGGAACGGCACCTTCGACATGCCGTTCATTAGGGTGGCCGTGTAAGTCCCGGACGTCTTTCCAGCGTCGGTGCGGGTGCCTTCGGCATCGATATTCAGCAGGTGGACGCCGGGCATGATCTCCAAGTCGCCGTCGATCGACAGCGACGCGGATTCGGCGGCTTGTGCCGGAGCGCCGGTCGCGCCGAGAACGGCGACGGCCGCGAGCCCGGCGACAGGCAGGAGACGGAGTGTACGAGTGTTCATGACGAGTCCTCCAAGTTGAGGACAGGAACGTCCTCGACTGCTGACGTTACGCCTGAATAATGCGGCGGAGAGCGTTTACTCGGAGAGTGCGTAGCTGATGTTCGGCAGTATTGGCGGTGACCACAAGATGTAGGCGGGCCCTGCGGTGTGAGAATGCTGACCGCGAGATCGGTGGCGATCTGGGCTACGGGTCGCCGAGCGGCGACCAAGTCGAGAACCTTCCGACGAGACTCCTCGGGGTAACTCTTCGGCATGTGTACGACTCCTTCGCTGAGACGTCAAAATCAGAAAGCCAAGAACACCGACTCCGGGCAACCCGGGACATATCACTCAGTCAATTGGATCCGACCTCGCCGACGACCGATTCGTGCGGTAGTGCCAGGCTGCCTGGACTACCCAGTGGTTGGCCTCGAACTCTGCGTGTGGGGTGCTGTACCTTCGGCGAGTCTTTCGGTCTACCGGATGGCTCGGCATTGGGCTCCGCGGTCGCTGTGATGGGTCAGGCTAGTGACGTCATGGCCGACCCGTCTGCGCGCCCACCCGCCACGGCGGCGTAGGCGCATGTCGGCCGCGAGTTCAGGGGCGGATATTCCCCAAGTCAGGCAGCAGGCTCGGATGCTGGGGAGTCCAGCCCAGCATCTCGCGGGTGTGCGCGGAGGAGGCCGGTTGATCGATGCTGAAGATTTCTCCCAATGGTCCGTAGATCTGCGGGTCGACCGATTCGACCGGGACATCCAACCGATCTCCGATGACAGCGGCGATATCTCGAACTGCGTCGCCCTCGTCGGCCACAGCGTGCCAGGCGTGACCGGCCGGTGCATTTTCCAGAACGAGTCGAAAGAGGACCGCCGCATCGAGCGCGTGAACGGCCGGCCAGCGCTGGGAGCCATCACCTGGATAACCGGACACCCTGGACTGACGTGCAATGCTCGTGAGCATCCCGGCGAAGCCCCCATCGCCGTTGTTATGGACGGTGCGCGGCAATCGGACGCTCGCGCTGCGGACACCCTGGGAGGAGAGCTCGAGAACTCTGCGTACAGCGCGACTCCGACCTCCGACTGGGCCGATTTCTGACAACGGGTCGGATTCTGTGGCGGGACGGCCAGGCACAGCTGGTGTGCCTGACGAGGTGACTAGCGGTCGATGGGTGCCGATCAGCGCATCGCCCATCGCAGCGAGCGCTGCCGCCTCCTCCTCGACCCCCGCGGTGAGCGCACCCTCACTGCTGAAATCATTGCTGAACGCAAGGTGCAATACACCGTCCGCTCGCTCAGCGCTTGCGCGCAGGACCTCGAGGTCCGTAAGACTGCCGCGGACAGGCTCTGCGCCCGCCGACGCCAGCGCATTTGCCGAGACGTCTGAGCGAGCGAGTCCGAGGACCGCGTGACCACTCGCGATCAACTCGGCAACCACTGAGGTGCCAATTAGGCCTGTACCTCCGGTGACGAAGATTTCCATTGCCTTGCCCTTCATCTGATGAGACCTTTGTCCCATGACACTACCAGCCGATGCGACAATAGTCTCATCACATACGATGGGCTCATGGCGCGGTGGAAGCCCGGGACACGGGAGCGACTCGTACTCGCAGCGGTCGACTTATTCGCAGAACAGGGGTACGACGCGACGACGGTCGCGGAGATATCTGAGCGCGCCGGAACGACGAAGAGCACGTTCTTCCGATATTTCCCGGACAAGCGCGAGTTGCTCGTCGCTGGCCAGGCAGCTCTTAGCGAACTGCTGACGGAGGGGATCGCGAACGCGCCGGACGGGGCGACGCCACTCGAGGCCGTCGCGGCCGGGCTGGACCGCGCTTCTTCGATGATGGGCCCCATGAATCGTGAACTCGCTCCACGTTTGGCAGCGGCGGTAGCTGCGAATGCCGAACTACAGGACCGCGACGCACTCAAAAGCGTCGGTCTCGCTGCCACGATCACCCAGGCGTTGAAGGCTCGGGGTGTCGATACGGTGAGCGCTCAACTAGCTGCCGAACTCGGAGTGCTCGCCTTCAAGCAAGGATTCAGCAACTGGGTGGAGGCAGATGACGACTCGAGTATGGCGGCGCACGCCGCTCGTGCACTCAACGCCCTTCGCGACGCTGCGTCCACACTCGGCTAGACGAGACTGTCATTTGACAACACAGACACCCAATCCGGGAGCTTGTGACAAGTAGTTGGCGAGGAGCGGCACCCTTCAGCCCATTAGTCGGCGTGTTCAACCAGGTCGTGCCAATGAGCCCGACGGTGGCGTCCTGGTTGGGGAACACGCCCACGACATCGGTGCGACGGCGCATCCCGCGGTTCAGACTCTCCGTGGTGTTGTCGGACCAGATTGGCGACATTCCAGTGGTAGCCGACTCGGCACTGCTCGCTCACGTGACCCTTCCTTTTGCATCAGTTTCGTCACCTGTGACGATTCGTTGCTGGATCGCTTGAAGTCTGCTCAGGCCGGGGAAGTAGAGCGCGGCGGCCGATGAGTAGGCGTGGCCGACCTACTGCTGGACGAACGATGGATCATATCGGCTTCAAGGAAATGGGTGACGCATCACTGGCGCAGACAGTGCATCTTCAACCCGCTGCCCATTCTGCGGCATTTACGTCACTGTGACACTTTGGAGGGGCCGAACCCACCGAGCATGCGACCCAGGAAAGGCGCCAGCCAGGCCCCATTCGGCCCAGTGCGCCAACACTGCGGCCAGTCGACATTCAGGGGCAGTCAGCTTGCGAGACGCTCGCAATTTTCAACGATCGCCACCGCGATGAAAATCCGCACATCCGCGGATGACACGTCGCCAAGCGCGAAGTGTCCGATCCACGATTACGTGACTGAAAGGCATCGCAATTGCATGGCAGTTATCGGCGTTTGCGTTGTACATGCGTTTCGCCTCGTACACCGATAATATACATTATGTCAAGTGTGGTTGACATGATGGAAGTTTCATCGGATGAAGCATGCTGCCACTGTCGGATGACAAGCTAGTTGAGGCGTTGACACCCTAGTTGAGACTCAGTGACAGGCAACTGAGACTTTTGTTGGGATGTCCTGGTGAACAAGGAGTTCCGGTTCGGAGTGGTGAGACTATCGTCTGGTGAGTGATCTGCAGCTACGGAACGGGATCCGCGCCACTGTCTTCGATGTCGGCGAGACGCTGGTCGACGAATCACGGATGTGGGCGGAACGAGCACGTGCAGCGGGCGTAACGCCTTTCGCGTTGATGGGCGTCATCGGCGCGCTCATCGAACGCGGCGAGGATCATCGTCTTGCCTGGGACATCCTCAGCGTCGATGCCTCCACGGCGCCACCGGCGATCAGCGCCGACGACCTGTATCCGGATGCCCTGGACTGTCTGTGCACGGCTAAGGCCGCAGGTTTGATCGTCGGGATAGCCGGCAACCAACCGGCCGGTACCACCGAACAGCTACTCGCACTCGACTTCACAGCCGACGTCGTCGCGTCGTCCGCTGAATGGGGAATCTCCAAGCCGTCCGAGGAGTACTTCACGAAACTGGTCGACGTGCTCGGGCTCGAGGCGCACCAGATCATGTACGTGGGTGATCGTGTTGACAACGACGTCGTTCCGGCACGTGCGATCGGCTTGCGAATGGCGTTCATTCGCCGCGGCCCCTGGGGCTTCGTCCATTCCACTCAGCCGGAAGCGAATATCGCTGACCTGCAACTCGATTCACTCGCCCAGCTCGCCGCGTGGCTGAGCCGCTGACCGACGCCCCGGATAGCTCGGCTTTGCAGCCCCGCCGTTGCGCTGCCATTCCGTCACACTGTCTCACATCTTCTGTCACTCAGCGCCTGGCCAACTACCTTGTCATCCGACACACCTCACCGGTACCGCTCCCCTAGTCCCAGCTACCGGTCATTAGTCCCAGGTGCGGTGTCATCCGACAACCGTGGAGATCACCGTTGTCTCGAAGGCCGCTGGGCGCCTCGCAGGCGAAGAGCTGTTCACCGAGGAGCAGATCAACACCACCTGCTGCTTCGCCACCCAGGACAAAGTGTGGGTCGGCGCACCCGACGGCGAACGCTGGGAGGTCTACACCGTCCCGGCCGACTCGAACACGTTCGGCGAAGCTCCTGCCCTCGCCTCGGAGGGCTCCGACCTGGGCCTGACGCAGGCTTCGCAAGGCTCGTCGGCGTGCTGCACACCGGCCTCCTCGTGCTGTTGACGACAGGTTGATCCCGGGCGCCGCCCAGCTGGGTGGCGCCCTTCGTGTTGCACCCCATATCGACATACATCAATATTGATTTATGTCGAAGTCACTGGAGATTGAGGCCTCATCAGTACGGTGCTCGCCGCTAGTGCGTGAGCCGTTGACACCTGATCAGTCGGTACACGCGGCCGCGGTATTCAAGGCACTCGCCGATCCGGTGCGATTGCAGCTCTTCAGTCTGATCGCCAGTCACGACGGCGGCCAGGCGTGCGTGTGCGACATCTCGCCAGCGGTCGATGTCTCGCAGCCGACGGTCTCGCATCACTTGAAAGTCCTGCGAACCGCCGGGCTCCTCGAGTCCGAGCGCCGAGGATCGTGGGTGCACTACCGGGTGGTTCCGGCCGCCCTCGACGCCGTCGCCGCTATCGTGGCGCCTCTGACTGCGCAGGCCACGCCGTGAGCGTCCCGACGTCCAGCCGCAGCGTCGCTGGAAAGCTGTCGACGCTCGATCGGTTCCTTCCGGTGTGGATCGGGTTGGCGATGGTCGCCGGGCTGCTACTCGGCCGCCTAATACCCGGCATGGATACCGCTATCGACAAGATCCAGGTCGACGGGATCTCACTGCCGATCGCACTCGGGTTGCTGATCATGATGTACCCGGTGCTGGCGAAGGTCCGCTACGACCGCCTCGACACCGTCACTAGCGATCGACGCCTGCTGATCGGATCGCTTGTCCTGAACTGGGTCGTCGGCCCGGCACTGATGTTCGCTCTCGCCTGGCTACTTCTGCCCGACCTCCCCGAATACCGCACCGGTCTGATCATCGTCGGCCTGGCGCGCTGCATCGCGATGGTGATCATCTGGAACGACCTCGCCTGCGGCGACCGGGAGGCCGCCGCCGTGCTGGTGGCGATCAACTCAGTGTTCCAGGTCCTGATGTTCGCTGCGCTGGGCTGGTTCTACCTGTCCGTACTGCCTGGCTGGCTGGGTTTGGAGCAGACCACTATCGATGCCTCGCCGTGGCAGATCGCGAAATCGGTGTTGATATTTCTCGGCATCCCCCTACTCGCCGGATATCTGAGCCGCAGAATCGGGGAACGCCGACGCAGCCACGACTGGTACGAGGAGACCTTCCTACCTCGGGTCGGGCCGTTGGCCCTCTACGGGCTGCTGTTCACGATCGTGCTGCTGTTCAGCTTGCAAGGCGACCAAATCACCTCACGCCCCGTCGACGTTGCCCGCATTGCATTGCCACTGCTGGCGTACTTCGCGATCATGTGGGGCGGCGGCTATCTCCTCGGCGCCTCCCTGTGCCTGGGCTATGAGCGCACTACTACCCTCGCGTTCACCGCCGCAGGCAACAACTTCGAGCTGGCGATCGCCGTCGCGATCGGCACCTACGGCGCTACCTCCGGCCAAGCCTTGGCCGGCGTCGTCGGACCACTCATCGAAGTCCCGGTCCTGGTCGCCCTGGTTTACGTCTCCCTCGCACTCCGACACCGCTTCACCCCCACCACTCGGCCCACCGAAAGGGACTTGCCATGACGCCGTCCGTGGTGTTCATGGCTGAAGGCCTCCTACGACAGGCCGCAGGCGACGCGATCGGGGTTCACTCGGCCGGCACTCGCCCCGGCACCGCGGTCAACACCCTCTCCGCTCAAGCGCTTTCCGACGTCGGCGTCAACATCACAGGCCATACCCCGGTCGGAATCGACCCAGCCTTGCTCGCCCGCATCGACAAGGTCATCACTTTAGGCAGAGAAGCCGTCGTCGACGTCCCCGGCGTCACCGTCATCAACTGGGACACCGACGAGCCCTCCGAACGCGGCATCGACGGCATCGACCGAATGCGCCTAGTCCGAGACGACATCACCACCCGCACACACAAGCTCGCCACCGAACTACTTCATAAACGATCGTCTGAATAGACGACCGAAGCGTCGCCAACGCGCGGCCCGATCTGGCAGCTACGCACGAAGTCAATACGCAGGGTGTTCAGTAGACCTTTGCATCTTGAATCAGATGAATCATGGCTGGACCTGCGTGATCGCCGTTGCTGTCGGCTTTCGTCGCACGAGCGAAGTCCGTTAACCAGGCGCACCTGGGTTTCTGCAGGCCACATCTGCTAGACGAAGCGGCGCGCACCGATCACCGCGAGAAGTTGTAGCTTCTCGACCGTCGCCGACCCCGGCGTGGCAGTGAACACCAGCAACGCCTGACGGCTCTCGGTGTCGATCAGTGTCTGGCAGTCAAGCTCCAGCTCCCCGACCTCCGGGTGCGAGAATCGTTTGCGCCGTGGATGTTTCATTCGAACATCGTGTCGATCCCATACCTCGGCGAACTCAGGGCTGGTGGCGAGCAACGCTTCCACAACCTCAGTCGCCCGCTGACGAGTTGCCGGAGTGGAATATGCACTACGCCACTCGGCCGTGAACACCGCCCCGTGCTCAGCCTGATCCTCAAGCGGGTACACGTCGCGAGTCGCTGGGTTGGTGTACCAGCGATAGGCATTGATGCGATCCAGGCCCGTGTAGCCGGAATGACCGCCGAGCAGAGCACAGGCGAGCGGCGTCTGTATCAGCGTCTCCCCCAGATCGGTCAGCACCATCGCAGGGGTGTCAGACAGTCGGTCGAGGATCCGCTGCATCCCCGGCGCCACGTGCTGCCATGCGCTGCCCGGCTCAGGTGACGGATGGCCGGCCAATCGGAACAGGTGCGCACGTTCGTCGACGGTGAGCCGGAGTCCGCGCGCGATCGCGCCCAGTATCTGCTCCGATGGTTGCGGCCCACGCTGCTGTTCGCGCCGACTCCAGTAGTCGGTCGACATGTCGCAGAGTTGGGCGATCTCTTCACGTCTCAGGCCACGTGTTCGTCGACGAATTCCCTGCTGTAGGCCAACATCTTCCGGCTGTAGCGCCTCCCGTCGACTACGCAGGAAGTCAGCCAGCTGACTGCGATCCATGAATGCCATTGTGCCTCGACTAAATCACTGTATCCGCGGATCGTTGATCCCTGGATAGGCACGCCCTGGAGAGACATCCGTTATCGGTGCACGGTAATTGCATGACCGATAACAAGATCACTCTCATCACCGGCGGCGGACGTGGCCTGGGACGCGCCGCCGCGCTCGCTCTGGCCGATTCCGGGCAGGACGTCGTCATCACCTATCGCGCATCAGCTGAGTCCGCGGCCGATACTGTCGCCGCCATTGCGCAGAAGGGTCGCAAAGCCGTTGCACTGCAGCTCGATACTACCGAATTCTCGACGTTCCACGCCTTCGTCGAACAGCTTCGCGAAGCGCTCGCGGAAACCTGGGGACGCGATAGCTTTGATCACCTCTTCAACAACGCCGGGATCGGCGTCCTGACCCCGGTCGCCGCCACCACCGCTGAACAAGTCGACCAGCTGCTCGACACCAACGTGAAAGGCGTTGTGCTGCTGACCGAAGCCGTGCTGCCGCTGATCGCGGACGGCGGACGCATCCTCAACGTCTCGAGCGGATTGACGCGCTTCACGGGCGGCACCCCGTACGCGGTCTACGCTGCGACAAAGGGGGCGATGGAGGTCTACACCCGCTACCTCGCGGCCGGTCTCGGCGAGCGTGGGATCAGGGCAAACACCCTCGCGCCCGGCGCAACCGCGACCGACTTCGGTGGCGGTTACCTCATGAGCGACGAGTTCCAGCGCGAAGTTGCGAAGGTGACCGCGCTCGGTCGTGGCGGGCAGCCCGACGACATCGCGGCCGCCGTCGTTCTGCTGTTATCGCCGGACGGACGCTGGATCAACGCTCAGAGAGTGGAGGCTTCGGGCGGCGCCTACCTCTGAGCCCACCAGCCCAAGCATCGGATTTCGTCGGCAATCCGACATGATCCGCCATCTTTCTCCTGGAATATGCAGCGATCGAATATGCCGGGCTACCAGCAGTAGATTGGTTATTCGCGCGCGACGCGAATAACTCAATACCATGTAACCCCTCCACCGCCCGTTCGAACAGGCCTCTGCCTGCGACTTCACTCCTAACGATGTCCGCCTACGGCGGCAAGTGCGGTCGCCGAACGATGCGAATCGTGACGCGCCCGCAAGTTCACTCACCAGGCAAGACGCACCATATGGTTGCGTATTTTGCACTCGGAATGCAGAACATCAGATGAAACAATCGCCCACTCCAGCGCTTAACCCGCTACCGGTGAACGCCCGAAGCCGCCCGCGCTACGCCTTCGGTGTTCAGCGTGGGCGGCGAGCCCGCGGAATGACCAGTGGAGTGTGTGACTCGGGGTCGTCGATGATCGTGCACTCCAGCCCGAAGACATTCTCAACGAGTTCGGCGGTCACGATCTCGTTCGGTGCACCCTCGGCGACGATCGAACCGGCCTTCATGGCGATGATGTGGTCGGCGTAACGGCACGCATGGTTGAGATCGTGCAAGACCGCAACCAGCGTCCGTCCGCTCTCCCGGTTCAAATCCGAGCAGAGATCGAGGAGATCGATCTGATAGGCGATGTCCAGGAACGTCGTCGGTTCGTCGAGCAGAATGATCGGAGTCTGCTGAGCAAGCACCATCGCGACCCACACCCGCTGCCGTTGCCCACCGGACAGTTCATCGACCAGCCGGTTGGACAACTCGCTCACACCAGTGGCCGCCATGGCATCGACGACGGCGACCTCGTCGTCGTCCGACCACTGTCGCAGAAGATTCTGATGCGGGTAGCGACCGCGCGCAACCAGGTCGCCGACCCGGATGCCGTCCGGGGCGATCGACGACTGCGGGAGCAGCCCCAGTTCGCGAGCCAACTTCTTGGCCGGATACGAGCTGATCGACTTCCCGTCCAACAGGACTCGCCCGTCGTGAGGAGCGAGCAGCCGGGCGAGCGCGCGGAGCAGGGTGGACTTCCCGCACGCGTTCGGCCCCACGACCACGGTGAAGGCGCCGTCGGGTATGTCGACGCTCAAGCCTTCGCTGATCACCGTCTTGTCGTAGCCGGTGGTCACCTTCTCGGCGCGAAGCCTGCTGGATCGGCGTACGTCGGTCGTGTCGGTCATTGTCGCTTCGCCTCTCTCGCGAGCAGCCAGATGAGATAGATTCCGCCGATCGCGACGGTGATCACGCCGACGGGTAAGCGGGCGGAGAACGCCTTCTGTGCGATGAGATCGCTGGTCGCCAGGATGAAGCAGCCCATCGCACCCGAAGCCACCACGGTGACGCCCGCGGAGCGGGTGAGTCTGCGGGCCAGTTGCGGTGCGGCCAGCGCGACGAAGGCGATGGGACCGGCGACCGCAATCGACAAAGCGGTGAGTCCGACGGCCACGACGATCAGGACGAGCCGGGTGGGCTCGGCCCGCACGCCGAGTGACTTCGCGGCGTCGTCGCCCATTGCGAGCAACGGCATGCGGTACGCGGCGTAGACCGCTCCCACCACAAGCACGGCCGCACCGATGAGGGCGGGACGAGCTTGGGCCCACACGATGCCGTTGAGGGTTCCGGCACCCCACGTGGCCGCCGACATGGCGTTGGCGAGGTTCGCCTTCAAGATGAGCCACGTGTTCGCCGATGACAGGACGGCGCTGACCGCGATTCCGACGATGATCAGTCGGAACCCCTGCACGCCGCGTTTGAAAGCGAGCAGATACACCGCGAACGCGGTCGCTACCCCGCCGACGAGGGCACCGCCACCAATGGCGAGGTAACTGGTCGAATTCAAGGTGAGGATGACGATCAACGCACCGGTGTATGCACCAGTGTTGAATCCGATGATGTCCGGACTGCCCAGTGGATTCCGCGTCAGCGATTGAAAGATCGCTCCGCTGATCCCCAGCGCGCCGCCGAGGACGAGTGCCATGAGCACCCGCGGCAGACGCCATTCGAGGACGACCATCGAGTCGATGTCGTCGCCTCCGCCGAAGATCGTAGCGAGCACTCGCAGTGGCGGGATCGAAAAGTCACCGCTGCCCAACGACACGACCGAGACGGCGAGAGCCCCGGACAGAAGGGCGATGACGACCACCGTGGAACGGATGTCCACTCGGGTCGACACCGTGCCACCGAATCTGCGAAGGATCAGCAGTCGACGACCGAAGTCGATGCCGCCCGAGCCGTGCGTCACGCTCACAGGCCGCTCGCTCGTGCCCGCCGGACCATGATGATTAGAACCGGAGCTCCGACGAATGCCGTCACGACTCCTGCAGGCATCTCACCGGGGCGCACGATCACCCGCCCGATAATGTCCGCTGCCATCACCATGATCGGACCACCGAGTAGCGAATAGGCGAGGATCCATCGCTGGTCTGAGCCGACTATCCAGCGGGCGATGTGAGGCACCATCAGTCCCACGAACCCGATGGGACCCGCAACTGCGGTGGCCGACCCGCACAGCAGAGTCACCGCGACGACCCCGACTGCCCGTGTTCGCCCGATCCGCGCGCCGAGTGCGTGCGCCATATCGTCGCCCAGCGCTATCACGTTCAGCGGCCGAGTGATCAGTATCGCCAGGATCACGCCCGCTGCGATGAACGGGATCACCGACAGTGTCATCGACATGTCCCTGTTCGCGAGCGAGCCCGAACTCCACCAGCGCATCTGGTCGAACGCCTGCGGGTCGAGCAGCGTCACGCCGCTGGTCAGTCCGGACAGCAACGCCCCGATCGCCACCCCGGCGAGGGTGAGACGGACCGGCGTCGCTCCGCCTCGCCCACGCGATCCGAGCGCGTACACGACGACGGTCGCGATCACGGCGCCGAGGAACGAGAACCACACCAACGAGTTCGTCTCGCCGAATCCGAGAACTCCGACGGCCAATGCCACACAGAACGCGGCGCCCGCGTTGACACCGAGCACACCCGGATCGGCGAGCGGGTTACGGGTCAGGGCCTGCATCAGCGCCCCGGCGACCGCCATCGCGACGCCTGCCACGATCGCCAGCACTGTCCGACCGAGGCGTCCGTCGTGGACTAGGAACTGGTCGTACACGGTCGGGTCGTAGGAGAACAGTGCGTCCCACACCACCGGCAGAGGGATGTACTTGGTACCCACCGCCACGCTGAGAAGGCCGATGACCGCCAGTACGCAGACTCCGACCAACCAGCCGACTGCGCGCAACGACGTCGCGGCAACCGACGCAGACGGCCCCGCGGGAGCCTTAGGGCTCTCGCGGGGCGTCTGCACAGCGGCGTCGCTCACACGACCGCCATCGACTCGATCTGAATGGACGGCGTCCTACCTGACCTTCTTGCTCTTCTCGAGAGCATCGGCGAACGCGTTGATCGTCTTCGTGTAGCGGGGGTAGCTCTTGTTGGCGCCGTAGTCCCACAGCACCATCTGATTCGCTTTCACCGCAGCACTCTTCTGGAAGACCGGGAAGCGCTTACCGATATCGGCGAGCTTCACATTCGCTGAGTTCGCGACGTCGTGGTACACGAACATCAGATCTGCGGCGTCCGGCGGGAAGGTCTCCCACGCGTACTTGCGCCAGTATCCGTCATCCGTCGTGCCGGGGCTGAACATCTTCAGTCCCCACCGCTCGTAGTCGCTGAAATCAGGATCGGCCTTCGGGTCGAGAACATACGCGACCTCCAACGGCCACACGCCCATGCCGACGACATCCTGACGTTCGCTCGCGACTTGCTTGAACCGTGCGACGGCGGCATCGAAGTCGTCCTTGATCTTCTTCTGATCATCGCTGTTGACTGACGTTCACGCCGAGCGCGGTGTCGAGCTTCTGGTAGTTCTCGATCGTCTTGGTGGTCGACCCGGTGTCGAGGTTGACCCCGACGGTCGGAGCGATGTCATCCAGTCGGTCAGCCTTCGACGTGTCGTCCTTCGAAGTGAGTTTGCCGAACTGCTCGAACCGAGGGTTGTACTCCCCGACGAACAGGTCGGGCTTCAGAGCGAGCACCTTCTCCATGCTGACCTCGCCCCACTTCTCACCGACCGCCTCGACGCCGTCGAGGTCGAGGCATTTGAGGATGGGGCTCACGCTCAACGGCGTGGTCGACCAGATGCCCACCGGCTTGATTCCGGCGGCGTACAGAGCGGCTGCGGACTCTTCGTCGGCGATGATGCGTGTCGGCTGCTTGTCCAGGTGGATGTTTCGGCCGCGGCCGTCCGTGAACTGAAAGGCGCCGTCGGCGCGGTCCGCGGCGGGTACGGTGTCCGAACTCGCGCACGCAGCAGGGTCTGCGTTGAGATCGACCGGCTCCTTGTCGTCTCCACCGTCCGACCCGCAGGCCGAGACGGCCACAAGTGCCACTGTGGTCACGAACGTCGCAGTCAGTGTCTGGACTCTACGTCGCGCAGATTGGGATCCTTCACTCTTGGCCAGCTTCATCGAACTCCTCAATCATTCCAACGATGTCGTATCGCGCCGCAGACCAGAATGTGGCTCACTTCCCGATTGGGATTAGAGCAGCGTGCCCTAACCTTGGCCGTGTTTCGGGTATCGGTCGACGGGCGAAGGGCACCGACCCCCCGGACCGCGGATGGGAGGAGTCTGCGTCTCGCATCAGGCGTTGTCGATCGTCGTGTCCTGTTCACCGAGGCCGAGATGTTTGATGTGATAGATCGCTTCGTCGAGGAGCATGGCGACGTAGTTGTCATAGAGCCGGTAGGTGACACTTCGTCCGGCACGGGAGCCGGTCACCAAGCCCAGAGCTCTCAACAGTCGAAGCTGGTGAGACTGCGGACTGCTCCATATCGACCGCATCGGCCAATGCGGTCACTCCGCACGGCCCATGGCGTAGCTCGGCATTGCCGCGTCATTCATCATCACTCTCGTGGCGTGGGATCTGACGGCCACGCTCCCCTTGCCGCTGGGTGTCGCAGGTCACGAGAGCTCGACTGTCATCGTCGCACTCGACGGGATGCGACTGTTGTCCCAACGAGCGTGGACGCGGACGGAACCAGGAGGCACGCAAGGCCTCCCGTCGAGTCAACCGCGTCGGTGAAACCGCGACCTACGCGAGGGGCCTCGGAACGTCTAACACGCAGGACTCGGCGCTGGGCAGCTTGTCCGCCAAGAATTGCGTCTGTGCCATCATTCGGTAGCCGGACATCGACTCGCGGAACACCTCGATGGACTCTTCGGGATGCACTGAGTCGATGACCGCATGCGGACCGATGGCGTTGAACTGGTGGCTCACGCCACGGGGCACCTGCATGTCGACGAATGCACAGGGTGGGACGATCACGTTGTACCGAATGCGTTCCAAGCCGGGGCCGGCGTCCGGCACATCGTCGGTGAATGCTTCGAGCTGAAAGTCGGTGACGCCGGGAACGTCGGTGACCACGATCGGCGACAGACTGCTGACTCTGACCTGGGTGTCCGGTCCCGTCATGATCCGGACGAACCGGAGGCCGGTGTGCAGATGCATTCGTGAGCAGAGATCACGGTCGGTCACGTCGTAGAAGTCCATGATGTATCGGTCGGCTACGTAGTCGTCGAACGGCTTGTCGATCATGTAGACGTCGCCCTCCTCAAACACCTGCGATCGAGTGACTCCGTCCTCATCGGGTGTCGTGGCGGCAGCACTCGCGTTTCCTCGAGTGACGACAGCTGCGAAAGCCGAGACGACAGCAAGGGCGACGTCGGCCTCGAGTCGTAACACCGGCGTCACCACATTGCGTGACGCGTCGGTGAACTCGACCAGGTCGATCACCTCGTCGACGGCGTCCGCATCGGTCTTCATCGGCGTCTCTTTCCCGTCGGCATCGCTGTTCATCGGCCCACCTCGAACGACTGCAACCACATCTCCAATGTCAGTACCAACCACAGCTTTCCGCCGTGGCGCGGAAGCAGGGCGCCGTCGTTGCGGAGCCACGCGCGAACCGTCGCGGGATTGAGCAGCCCCCGATCGCGTGCGGTCCGACTCTCGAGCACATCGTGCGTGAGGTCACGCAGCGGACCGTCGAGCCACTGCTGCACCGGGACTCGCATACCGCTCTTCGGCCTGTCGACGATCGTCGCGGGCAGCAGGTCGCGCACGGCCTCTTTGAGAATCCATTTCTCGCTTGTGCCGTACAGCTTCTGCTGCGGCGGAACCCTGAACGCGTAGTCGATCACGTCACGATCGAAGAGCGGCGCATGACCCTCGACGCCGCTGGCGGCAGTCAACCGCTCCACCTTGGTGAGGATGTGGTGAGCACCCTTGGTGCGGAGGTTGGTGTGCAGCAACTGGTTCAGCAGACTGCGCATGGCCCCGCGCTCCAAATACGGCATCAGTACGTCGGTCGGCGGCGCCGTGGTCTCCAGTTCCGCGAGCGCTTCCGCGGTCAGGAGCACAGGGAGGTCATCGAGACACTTGCGGTAGCTCGTGAGGTAGGCCGCCGCTCGCGCCGCCGTCCCCTCCCGGCTGCGGAAGAGTTCGAAAATGAGCATCGGGAGATTCTTGGGGCCACCGAACACCGGGTCGCCGCCCTCCCCGTTCAATACAACCGAATTACCTTGTGCTGCAGCCGCTTCGGCGAGCATGAGGTTCGGGACCGTCAACGGGTCGCCCACCGGGCTGTCGAGCAAAGCGACAGTCTCGGCCATCCGCGACGCGATCGCGTCTCCGGAAACAGTCAGGACGTGCTGGTCGACACCGCAGTACGCCGCGACGAGACCGGAGTAGCCGAGCTCGTTGGGTGTGTCGGTGTCGAACGCGATCGAGTAGGTGGTCACGGGATGACCGTGCAGTTTGGCTGCGAGCGCCGTCACCAGGCTGGAGTCGACACCGCCGGACAGCAAGACACCGACCGGTTCCGCCTCGGGCAGTCGCCGGACCACGGCCTCCTCCAGCCGTTCCCGCAGTCCCAGAGCATGCTGGTGGGCGTCCCGCGGGTCGTCGACCTCCATTGGCTCCCAGAACGTCTCCTCGACGACTCGGCCGTCCGGGCGCAGACGCAGTGCGCGTCCGGGAAGTGCCTCGGCGATACCGCGAAAGAAGGTCTCCGTACCGGGCAGGTACGCGAAGGTGAGGAACGAACGGACCGCGCGGACATCCAAGGCGTTGTCATACCCGGGGGCGCGGGCGAGCTCTCGGATCGATGTGGAGACCGCCCACCGGCTTCCGGTGCGGGCATAGAACAAGGTCCGTGAGCCAACGTGATCGCGGATCAAGACCAGGTCGTCACCGTCGATGATCGCGAGCGCGAACATCCCCTCGACCTCGGCGACACCCGGTAGACCGCGCTCGCGATAGATGTGCAGAAGCAGTTCAGTGGCGGAGACGTCGGCGGGGATGCGTCGTGAGAGCCCGCGCCGGACGGCCGACGCGTTGAACACCGTCGCCTCGCCGACGGCAGTCAGATCTCCGACGACCAGAGGTCCCTCTGCTGCCCCGGGGCCAGGGACGAGTGTCGCGACGCCGTCGATCACGCTGAATCTAGCCACCACTGTTCCTTCTGGCTCCAAGTCCCCTCATCCGAAGTCCCCTCATCCGAAATCCCGTCACCCGAAATCCCGTCACCCGAAATCACCGCCGTCGTCCCCGTCGCCTCCCCAATCGGAGTAGTTGTCGCCGCTCGAGCCGTCACCACTCGATTCGCCCGTCCCACTGTTCGCTTGTAGATCTGCCTCCTGCTCGGGCGTCAGGGCTTCTGGCGGATAGACGAGAGTGCCGATCAGCGCTGCCCCCGCCAGACCCGCGACTGCAGCGCCCATCCGACCGCCGAACCTCGACTTGTTCAGGGTCAGGACGCCGTCGCTCCACAGCGTGCGGCCGAAGCCGTTCTCCCGCCCGTAGATCACGACGCCGTCGCTGTGCGTCCGTTTGACGATCTTGCGGCCGAGCGCCACGTCGATTCCGGTCCGACCGTGGTCGTCATGCCAGCGAACCTCATCGCCGGGAGTCCGACTCCGCCACTCCTGGCGTCCGTCGGAGTACCGGCGGTACACGGTCCCGTCGGTCAGAAGCTCGTCGGTGTAGGCCACTTCGTATGGTTTCGATGTCATCGTGTCTCTTTCGGCACTGCTAACGCTGGGGCCAGGTGAGGAAGCCCGCCGAGCGGGCGGCCGATAGGTCGACGAGCGGTTCGCGGCGCCGATGAACGTCTCGGACCAGGCGATGGACGCTGCGCAGAAGCACTGCGGGAGCGACGGACTCGACCTCGACGTAGCTCGCCGGGTGCCAACCGGAACGGGTCAGGTGCAGGGGTGCGGTCTGTGACCGTCGGAGCCCGATCGGCACGACGACCGCCGACTCCGGGAGCCCTGCCGTCTCAGCGAGTCTCTGAGGCAACGCGAGCCCGACGGGCGAATCGTCGTGCAGGACGTAAACACGCGCACCGTCGCCGGTGACGGAGGCCGTGTCGAGCATCCGCACAAGCCCAGGAGCCAGCGGCAGGTCGTCGGCGCTGAGCACTGGGCACGCGGACTCCATGGGCAGGCCGTTCGCTCGCAGCATGTCGGCGACCGCGGAGGACTGGCAGATGAGCAACCGGGGTAGCGCGTAGTCGAAGAGATCGTCCTCGACAGTCGAGCTCCCCGGGTCAGGTGTTGTGGCCTCGGGCGGGTCCAGAAGGCCATCGATGACGCCGCATCGTTGCAGGCAGGACTCGAACACGCCGATCGGAATCAGAGCCGGCACGGTGAAGGCCAGGCGACGCGGCAGGAGGTGCACGGGCAGCAACAAGCGGCAGAGCTCGTAGTACAACTGACGTTGGGTGAAGCGCAGTCCGGTCGGCCGGCCCGCACGGGCCGCGGCATAGTGCACCACACCGCTGATCAGACGGTCGGCCATGTAAGAAATCCGATGGTCCGGGCTTCGGCAGTGCCGGGCTCGAAGCGATCAACAGCACGATTGACGGCGGCGATCAGTCTGCGCGGCGGCACCGCAGCCACCGGTGTCCACCAACCGATCTCCAACCACGCCCGCTCATCGTCGGAGAGGTCTGTCGGCAACCCGGCCCTAGCATCGCTCGACAACGTCGGCTCACGTAGCCACACGCGAGGCGGCTCGGCGTTCATTGCAGTCTGAGGCGACAGACCGACGTCGACGGCGAGCGAACCGAATCGTCGCCGCGCCTGGGTGACCGAACGCAGGCCGGCGGGGCTTGCATCGTGAATCACCAGGACTGGGATGTTCGGCGGCACTTGGTCAGGGTGCAGCGCGAGGATGAGGTCCCGTTCTCGCACGACATCGTTGCACGAGAGACACACCAGCACGCTCCGGCTGGGGCAGAGCACCGCGTAGCGGGGCGACGTCGCGTGCTCGATCGGTGCTCGCCACTCGTCGATCAGTCCCGGGATCGTGGTGCCGTACACAGACTTCCAGCGATCGGCGAGCGTTGCGGCGAAGTCGTCGAGCGAACCGTCCAGGTCGATGCGATGATTGCGCAGCATCGCCGGACGTCGCAGACCGTTGATGATCATGCTCAGTGCGATCAAGCTGGCCGAGCAGACGAACAGCCACGTGACGAGTGTCCCTCCGGACACCCCGATGAGATCGGGGCCGAAGGCCAGTGCCACCGGCAGGCCCGGAGTGAGCGTCAGAAAGAAGATGAATGCGGGCGTACCCCAGAACGCTAATCGCCATGGCGAGTCGAGGCTCGTCTCGAGCGCTCGTTTGCCTGCTGCGTACCGCAATTGCTCATAGGTGAACCGCAGGTTCTCATCGGTGCGGAGCTTCTCGGCCAGGCGCAGAACGCGGAGGTCGTTCAGGCGCAGCGGTGCGGTCGTGGGGTCCAGGGCGAACTCGCGATTGCACTGGCTGCACGTGGAATCGGGCCGCTCGCGGTAGTTGACATCGACGCCACAGTGCGGACAGATCACCCGACGCTCCTTCGTGGCGGTCGCGACAGCGCCGCGACGTGTCCCCTATTCGGGTCACTATACGAGAGTTTCGCGAAGTCTGCCCTTTCGACTGGTCAACTGTCTAGATGGCGCGGCAACGCGGCGTGAACAGCGGCCGCGGTCATCACTCGGTGGGTACGACCTTCCCGTTGACCGTGACGGTGACTGTGCCGGACTTCGTGTCGTGGGAGATGGAACCGTGCTCGAATCGGGTGGTCTGCACGTGGCCGCGTGTCACAAGATCGCTGGTCACCGGACCGAGCGGACCCGCGGAACCGTTTGTGCCGACGACAGTCGGGACGCCCTGGTCGTTGCGCTCGACGTTCCATGCGTCACGGATCTTGCCGTACGTCAGGTAGGCCGGGGTGCCGGGGTGATCGTTACGAGCTGTGATCACACCGCCCTCGAATTGTTGGTAGACCACGCCGCTCTCGCGGGTCCCCGCGTTGCGGGAGCCGGTGAGCGGAAGTCGCAGGATCTTCTTCTCTGCGGCGGTCGTGGACGAGAAACGTTCGGCGATGGGTCCGGTCAGCGTGACCTCGACGCCACGAGCGCCCCCTACTTTCACGCTCGCCGCTTGTGCGACCTTCGAAGCGCCCGCCGTCGGCGAGGTGTCCGCAGTCGCCTCATCCGAAGCGGAGGTCTCAACTGCGGAGGCCTCAGCCGACGTCGGGGTGCTCTCGCCTGAGTCGTCGGTGCCGCACGCGCTGCCGATCAGCGCGACAGCCGCCGCTCCAACGATGACGCCGACTATGCGAACACTCGCGATACTCCTCATGAGTCCCTTCCGCCTCGCTGTCGACACAGGTTCCGCCTAGGGTGCGACAGACTTGTTCTACGTATGGGTGCCGGATGCACCGCATCGACCGTGTCATAGTGAGCGCCACCACGCGAGTTCGAGTACTCGGTGCGTGTCTGCCGCCCACGGCGGGACTCCGCTGTAGCCTCGACTGTAGATAACGATAGTCGTTTACGTTTGATCGGGAGTTGTGGTGGGTACGACGCTGCGTGGGTACGCATGGGTGCTGGCATTGGGCACGGCCGTGCTGATCATGACTGTCGTCCTCCTCGCGCATTCGACGGTCCGTGCCGCGGCTCGCACTCCGCAGGCGGCCTCGCCGACGACGACATTCGCAACGCCCACTACGACCACCGACCCGCAGTGCGCGCTAGGAAACGACGAACGGCGAATCGTCGTGAGTGTGTCGCAGCAGCGCCTGTGGCTGTGCGAGCACGGACGCTCGATCAAGTCGTCTCCGGTCACAACGGGCCGCTCAGCCACCGGCCATGGAACTCCGATCGGGAGCTGGCACATAGTCAGTCACGAGACCGCACGGTTCCTTGAGGGACCCGGCTACCGAATCCGGGTCACGTACTGGTTGCCGTTCGTCGGCGACGTGGGCTTCCATGACTCGCCCTGGCAACGGTTCCCGTACGGCGACCGGGAACGCTACAAGATGCGGGGATCACGTGGATGCGTCCACGTTCCGGGCCCGATGATGGCGCAGCTCTACCGATGGACGAGAGTGGGTACCGCGGTGACCGTCGACCGTTGAGGGGCGAGGACGACGTAGCTCACTCAGCGAGCTGCCCGAGCGTGGTGGCGGCTGCCTCGTCGGAGACCATTCCGCCGGTCGTCCGGCAATACCAAGTGCGCACATAGACGTCGCCGCCTACGCACACCACCCAGATCGGGGTCCACGAACGAAGCGTTCCGTCTGCGCGACGCACCGCGATCTCCAGCTCGCGGACTGCGTCGAACCGTTCGAGTTGCTCGTCGGTCCAGGTCAACGTACGGCCCGACGACGCGACGAGTCTCGACGAGGGGCAGGACGGTCTATGAGTCTGTATGCCACACCAGATGGTGGTCTCGAGTCTCAGCATCTGTCCAGGCGGACTCGTGGCAGCAGACCTGCTGAGCGTTGGGTTCCCCGTCGGGCGCAGTTCAGCAGCTAATGGCAGCACTTCCGCGTACGGTCGGAAGTAGTCGCCACGAGCACCCGGCTCTCAGCGTTCTCAGCCCCCTTCGAAGCCGTGTGCAGGCGGCGGAAGGTGGACGCTCTGATGATTTCGAACAGTTTCAACGCCCGGGACCAGGTCGACGTGGGTGGCACAGCCTACGAGATGTACCGAGTCGACCGGATCGATGGTTCGAGCCGTCTTCCGTACAGTCTCAAGGTGCTCCTGGAGAATCTGCTTCGTAACGAGGACGGGCGACTCGTCACCGACGCCCAGATCGAGGCATTGCGCGACTGGGACCCGACATCGGAGCACAACCCCGAAATCCAATACACGCCGGCGCGCGTGCTCATGCAGGACTTCACCGGCGTGCCGTGCGTCGTAGACCTGGTCGCCATGCGCGATGCGATGACCGACTTGGACGGCGATCCAGCGAAGATCAACCCGCAGATCCCTGCCGAACTCGTCATCGACCACTCGGTGATTGCCGACGCGTTCGGGCGGCCCGATGCATTCGGCATCAACGCGCAACTGGAGTTCGAACGGAACAGGGAGCGGTACCAACTCCTACGATGGGGCCAGCAGTCGTTCGACGACTTCCTGGTGGTGCCGCCCGACACCGGCATCTGTCACCAGGTGAACCTCGAATATCTCGCGCGCGTCGCCTTCACTCGGGACCGCGGCGGCGTCACCCAGGTCTATCCGGACACTCTCGTCGGGACCGACTCGCATACACCGATGGTCAACGGCCTCGGAGTGCTCGGCTGGGGCGTCGGCGGCATCGAAGCCGAGGCAGCGATGCTCGGTCAGCCGATGAGCATGCTCATCCCCCAGGTGGTCGGCATCAGACTCAGTGGCGAGCTGCCCGACGGCACTACCGCGACCGACCTCGTTCTCACCGTCGCAGAGCTGCTGCGCGGGATCGGCGTCGTCGGCAAGTTCGTGGAGTTCTTCGGGCCGGGCGTCGCCAACGTGCCGCTGGCTACCCGCGCGACGATCGGCAATATGAGCCCCGAGTACGGGTCGACGGCGACGATGTTCCCGGTCGACGCCGAGACCCTCGACTACCTGCGACTCACCGGCCGCGGCGAGCACGAGATCGAACTCGTCGAAGCGTACGCGCGAGAGCAGGGCCTCTGGCACGACCCCGACCACACGCCCGACTTCTCGCTTGTCGTCGATCTCGACCTGTCGTCGGTGGAGCCGTCCATCGCCGGACCGACGCGTCCCCAGGACCGCATTCCGCTGGGCGACGCGCCCCGGACCGTGCTCGGACTACTCAGCGGCGACGCGGACGGATCGCGTTCGGCCACAGACGGCGTCGACAACGCGTCCGCGGACTCGTTCCCGGCGAGCGATCCGATCGCGTTGGGGTCCAGCGACGGCGACGACGCTCCCCCACGACATACCTCGAACGAGCAGCTCACCGCCAACGCGCAGCTCGGCTGGCCCAGCGATCCGGCCGACGTGGTCATCGACGGGACCGCAGCCATCGTCGACCATGGCGACGTCGTCATCGCTGCGATCACCTCGTGCACCAACACGTCCAACCCGGCCGTCATGCTCGGCGCCGGGCTCTTGGCCAAGAAGGCTGTCGAACACGGGTTGCGGACGCGTCCATGGGTCAAGACGACCCTCGCGCCCGGGTCGCGGGTCGTCACCGACTACTTCGAGCGTTCCGGGCTGACTCCGTACCTCGACGAATTGGGGTTCAACCTGGTCGGATACGGATGCACCACGTGCATCGGGAACTCCGGCCCCCTCATCACCGAGGTCAGCGAGGCCGTCGGCGCCAACGACCTCAACGTCTCCGCCGTCTTGTCGGGAAACCGCAACTTCGAGGGCCGTATCCACCCCGAGGTGAAGATGAACTTCCTGGCCTCTCCCCCGCTGGTGATCGCCTACGCTCTCGCAGGCAGCCTGCACACAGATCTGCTCACCGAACCGCTGGGGACCAACGACGACGGCGAGCAGATCTACCTCCGCGACATCTGGCCGACCGGCGAGGAGATCAAACAGGCGGTAGACGAGAACGTCGAAGCCCGGATGTTCACCGACGGCTATTCGGACGTCTACGCCGGCGACGACAATTGGCGCGGGATGAGCGTTCCCGAGAGCGCCGTCTACGACTGGGACGACGAGTCCACCTACATCAGGCGGCCACCGTACTTCGACGGCATGGCTCGCGAACCCGACCCCGTGCGCGACATCGACTCGGCACGAGTACTGGTCAAACTCGGCGATTCAGTGACGACCGATCACATCTCCCCCGCCGGCGCGATCAAGACCGACAGCCCCGCCGGTCGATACCTCGCCGACAAGGGCGTCGCACGGTCGGACTTCAACTCGTACGGTTCGCGCCGCGGAAACCACGAAGTGATGATCCGTGGAACGTTCGCGAATGTGCGGCTGCGTAACCGACTCGTCCCCGGCGTTGAAGGCGGGTTCACTGCCGCGTGGCCCGGCGGCGAACAGACAACCATCTACGACGCATCGACGACCTACCAGGAACAAGGCGTCCCGTTGATCGTCATCGCCGGCAAGGACTACGGTTCGGGTTCCTCGCGTGACTGGGCAGCCAAAGGCACCAGGCTGCTCGGTGTGCGGGCGGTGATCGCCGAGTCATTCGAGCGGATTCATCGCTCCAACCTCATCGGAATGGGCGTGCTGCCGCTGCAGTTCACCGGCGGCGAGACCGCCGACTCACTGCACCTCGACGGCGACGAGGTCTATTCGATCTCTGGGATCACGTCCGGAGACGGACTCGCCGACGAGGTCACTGTGAACGTCGAGAAGGACGGGCAGACGCGTGACTTCACGGCGACCGTCCGGGTCGACACGCCTGCCGAGGCGGCTTACTACCTCAACGACGGAATCCTCCCGTACGTGCTGCGGAGGCTACTGGCCGACGACTGACGTCACCTACTGACGGACATCGCATACCAGCCGCGGCGCCAACTGCGCAGGCTCGAGGCCGACTCCTCGTCGTAGATCGGTCATGGCCTGCTCTGCATAGGCGATGAGGCCTGCCGCGTCGATGTCGTACGGCACCGGACCGTCATGGCTCGCAATGCGACGTATTGCGCGCTCGAACAACGACAGCGCGCCCTTGGTGTTGCCGCGCTGAACATGTGTGATGCCGACCGCCAATTGCGCCAGCCCCTGCCACAACATGCGTTCCTCGTACGGGCAACTCTTCCACGCCCCTTCGAGTACCTCGTGTGCGTTGAACGCGAGGCCTTGATCGAGGAGGTCCTGCGCCCACGTCAACGAGTCAGCAGGAAGCAGATCGAGGTCGTCGGGAATCCGCTCGACGCCGACGCTCCCGAACGGGAGTGGACGGCCGAGTCGGTCGCGGGGCCGTGAATTGCGGGCACGACCGTCGTCGTCACGATCGCGGTCCAAGTCGCCGGGAGTGGGCATGCACCCATCGTCGCACCCGGCCGGCGTCGATGCGCACATCCATTGCCCGGTGACGTCCGGGCCGTACGCTGAACAGTGAGACGGGCCGGTCTCGGCCTCACGAACCCACGCGAAGGAGAGCCGATGAAGATCGCAGTCCTCGGAGCAACCGGAACCGCAGGTCGGCTGGTCGTGCGCGCCGCGCGTGCTGCCGACCACGACGTGGTCGAAGCGTCCCGTGCAAGCGGGGTTGACCTGCACACCGGGGCCGGGTTGTCGGACGCGATCGCGGGCTGCGACGCCGTCATCGACGCGTCGAATCCCTTCCCGACCGACCCTGCCGGCGATGTGGTCTCGGCGTTCGCCGACGCGAGTCGGCGTGTCGCAGACGCGTGCGAGCAGACCGGCGTGCGGGCGCTCGTGCACCTGTCGATCTGCAACATCGACGCCGCGGCCTTCGACGAGTTCGATTACTACGTCGCAAAACGAGCCCAGGAGAAGGTCGTCACGGCGTCGTCGGTGCCGCACGCGATCGTCCGATCGGCGCAGTGGATGGAGTTCGCCCTCAACCCCGCCGCCGTGGAGCAGTCTCACGACCGCGTCCTGGTTCAGGACTGGTTCATCCAACCGATCGCGGTGGCGACGGTGGCCGACGTCCTGGTCGAGACATGCACAGACCGCCGGCATCGCGACATCGCCGGACCCGAGCAGATCAGGCTCCCGGATCTGACCGGTCGGTACCTGCGCGCGATCGACGATCACCGGAAAGTCGAAGGTGTTGCGGCACCGTTCCCCGAAGTCTCCGAGGGCGTCCTCCTCGCCTCGCCGAACACCGAGATCCTCGGTCCGGGGCCGACCGAATGGCTCGCCGGACTGGAGCACGGCTGACCTCCGTTCCGACTGCCTGAAGCAAGAACCCCGCACATCGTTCACACGTCCGTGCGCCGACGCAGGTAGCGTCGAGTTATGGCTCAACGACGCACCAGTGTGTGGCAACCATTCTTCCTGGCCGGTGACAGCCGGAGCGCTGTCGTCGACGCTGCGCGTGAACTCGAGAGCCTCGGGTATTCGCGAATCTGGTCGTCGGCCGGCTTCGGTACTAGTGTGCCGCCGCGCTTTCGCGAGATATTGGACGGGACAACCGATATCGGGGTCGCAACCGGGATCGCCAGTATCTGGCACGTGCCGGCGACCGACGCGGTCGATTTCACCGATTCTGCGACGCGCGCTCACCCCGGCCGCTTCCTACTCGGACTCGGAGCGAGCCACGCCGCAGTGGTGGACGGCGACAGCACCAAGTACCGCAAGCCGTACTCGAAGATGGTCGAGTACATCGACGCTCTCGATGCCGCCGGACAAACACCTGAGCAACGAGTACTCGCCGCACTCGGACCGAAGATGCTGAAACTCGCACGAAACCGTTCGGCCGGGGCACACCCCTACTTCACGACCGTCGAACACACCGTCGAGGCCCGCGAAGCTCTGGGTTCGGATCCGCTCCTCGCGCCGGAAGTCGCGGTCGTCCTCGACGACGACCCGGCCGCTGCGCGTGCCACGGCCCGGCAGTACACGACCGGCTACCTGGCACTACCCAACTACACCAACAACCTGCGTCGCTTCGGATGGTCAGGTGCCGACTTCGCCGACGGAGGAAGCGATCGACTCGTCGACGCTCTCATTCCGTGGGGATCGATCGAGCAGGTGACGGCCGGGATTGAGGCGCACTTCGCCGGTGGCGCCGACGAGGTGACGATCCAGGTCCTCAACGGCGGCAACGCAAAGCAGTTCCCCGCGGAGGAGTTCCGGGCATTGGCCGCCGCTTTGATCTGAGGGCTGGACCGGCCAGCGTCCGCGGCCGCGTTAACCGCCCCGTCGCGCTCAACGGCGGGCGATCCCGTTGCGCCACGCGAAGACTGCGATCTGTGTCCGATCCGCCAACCCGAGTTTGTCGAGCACGCGTCCTACGTGCGCTTTGACTGTCTTGTCGCTCAGATGGAGTCCTGCCGCGATCTGCCGATTGTTCTCACCTTGGGCGATATGGCCGACCACTTCGAGTTCTCGGTCCGTCAGCGAGTCGATCGCGGAGCCGTTCTGATCGGCGCCCCGGAGCCTGCGAACCACACGTGCCGCGATGCGCGGGTGCAACACAGTCTCACCGTGAGCGGTGCGGCGGACAGCGACGGCCAACTCATCCGACCCGACGTCCTTGAGCACGTAAGAGTCCGCCCCGGCACGCAAGGCTGCGAAGACCCACGAATCGTCGTCGAACGACGTGAGGACCAAGGTCTTGGTCTTCGGACTGAACTCTTTGATGCGCCGGAGCGTCTCGATGCCGGAGATACCGTCCATGACAAGGTCTACCAGCGCCACATCCGGCCGATGACGGGCTGCGAGGTCGGCACCTGTTCCACCGTCGTCTGCCTCTCCGACGACTCTGATGTCGTCTTGCGTTGATAAGAACGCGCAGACTCCGCGCCGGACCATTCGGTGATCGTCGACGATGATGACCGTCAACGGAGAGTCGTCGCTGTTCATCTGTCCCCGTTCGTGTCCTCTTCGACGGCAGCACCGCCCACCTCCGCATACACTCTGGTCCCTGCGCCGGGAGACGACGTCACCTGCAACGTGCCATCGGTCGCTTGGACACGTTCGGCCATCGTCTGCAATCCGAGTCCGCTCCGCTGTGCCGCCGTATCGAAACCGCAGCCGTCGTCGATGACCAGCACAGAGATCCGCGACTCCGGGCAGTCGACGGCCACCCTGACCGCGGAGGCCCCGCTGTGCCGCTCCACGTTGGCCAGCGCCTCTTCGACGACGCGGATCACGACGGCAAGGCTCCGAGAGCAATCGGTCCGTGTTCGCACGTCGGCGCACACGTCGAGGACCGTGGTGACGCCACTGCGTCGCGACCATCTGGTGGTTACCGTCTCCAACGCCGCCCGTAGCCCGACTCCGCCGAATCCTGCGGACGGCTGCAATTCGTGGATCACGAGGTTGAGTTCGGCACCAGCCCTGCGGGTCAGTCGATCCGCCTCGAGCAACGAGTCGTCGGCGGCGGCGAGGTCTCGCCTAATCATCGAGCGCGCCGCGCCGATCTGCATGCCTGCGGCGAACACCTGCTGTTTGACGCTGTCGTGCAAATCCTGTGACAGTCGTCGGCGCTCCGCCGTGACGGCGAGGTGCGCGATCTGCGCCTGTGCTTGTTCCAGACTGGTCATCGTGTGTTCGAGGTCGGCCTTCGCCGTGTACAGCCGACGCACTGTGTAACCGAATGCGCCGCACGCCAAGTAGATTCCGAAGTTGAAACCGACCACCAGCCACTCGGCGGGTCCTAGATCCGGCGACGAGAGGCAGTGCAACCCCCACAGCGCTGCGCCCCAGCAAGCGGCTGAAGGCGGACGTAGGACGATCGCCGCCCGGACGGCGAGAAGCATCAGAAGGAAGCCGAACGCTTCGAAGGTGTCTGAACCGAGTCGCATCGCGGTGACCACCGCAACGGTTGCCAGCGCCAATGCGACCGCGTAGCTGCGCGGCGACCGTGCCGCCCGCGAAGCCCACACGATCAGTGCCCCGTACGCGATGCAGAGCAGCACGCTCGCGATGCGAGGGGCCACACCATCGATTCCGGCCGTCCCGATACCGCCCATGAGAACGAGGACCAGATAGGTCATTGCATCGAACGCGTGCGACCGAGGAATGCCGCTTCGGCCGGAATGGGTGGACTGCACTCCCGCGAGGGCACGGATCTGCTCGGCCGGGTGAGTATCGGTCACCGTCTGGCGACGGTGACCGATGTCGCTCCAGAGAGCACGTCGCGCGGCCATCGAGTTCAGTGTCCCACGCGGACGCCCGGCCCGAGTCCACCACGAGACACCCGGCTGGCCCGCACTGCCAACACGCCGGCCCCGACGAGCAGGGCGATCGCCGCCCATGCGAAGGCGTCGCCGACGATGGAGTACGGCGTTCGGTGACCGTTCGTGGGCACTTGGGCGATCATCGTCTGCTGCTCAGTCGACTCGTACTCCACGAAGGCCAACCGGTCCCCGCGCGGGCCGAATGTCGCAGCCGCTCCCTCGTCGTCCTGGCGGATCACCGAGTAGCCCTGTTCGATGGCGCGGATTCGAGACTTCTGAGTGTGCAGCCGTCCGAAGCCCGGCCAATCGGCAGCAGGAGTAAGTACGATGTCGGCGTCAACATCGGCGGTATCGCCGAAGTCCAGGTCATAGCAGATGATTCCGGCCAGCCTCCCGAACTCGGTGTCCAGCGTCGGCACCGGATCCGTGCCGGGCGGCGTCGGTTCCATGCCGACGAGCGGATGGGTCTTGTCGTACTCCCACCGCAGTTCTCCATCGGGCCCGACCAGTGCGGCGATATTCCGCGCGTACGGCTCGACATCGGTGTAGACGGCCGTCGCCAGTTGGATGTAGGCCGAATGCTCGGCGGCGATGGACCCGCCGCGGCGGTACAGGTCGCCGAGATCCTTCTCCATCACCTGGGTCGACGCTTCCGCCCAGACGATGATCTTCGCTCCGGCTCGTGCTTCGCGTGCGCTCTGCGCGAGAAGGTCGGCCGTTACCGGCGCCATTGTGCGAAAGATGAGATCCCCGTCGCCCCCGTGGACCACGTCCTCGGGGTCCGGCAGGTCCGCACTCACGTTCTGCAAGGACCGTGACGGGGTGATTCCCGCAATGCGGACTGTTTCCTTGGTCTGCTCGGCCCACAGCAGGAACGAACCCGCAGCGACGACGAGTGCCAGCGTGGCGGCGAACCACGCCGCCGGACGCAGATGCGGTGTTCTGCTCCAGATCTCGTTGACCACAGGCGCTGTCCAGGCGACGAGGAAACTCACGCCGTACGCACCGGTCAGCGAAGCGATCTGCAACAGTGACAGATTCTCATGCTGGGTGGCCGACAACATCCCGAACACCGTCCCGTACGGGCTGACGGCAGCAATCAGGAATTCAACCGCAACTCGTGCGGAGGGAAAGACCAGGGTGGAGATCACTGTGTGGCGCTCGCGAAGTCGAGTCGCGATCAATCGGTCAGCCAGGAAGGGCAACACCAGTAACGCATTCAGAGCCGATGCGCCGATGATGGCCGCCGTCGGCGGTCCGTCTGTCGGCAAGCGGATGCTCAGGACCCATACGGCCGCGGCGACGATCTGGACTCCGAGTAGGACCGAGGTTCCCGCCAGGATCGAGGTCCAGCGGAACCAGCGCAGCAGCGGGATCGCGAACAGCCACGCTGCGATCCAGATATCTGGGTTGCCGTGCTGTGCGGCAAGAAGTAGGAGCAGCCCGCAGATCAGCAACCACGGCCGCTGTCTGCGTCCCGGCACCTCTGAGCGGTTCGGTAGTTCGGGATCTGACTGCCGAGCATGCGATGGAAGACGAAGCGAAGCGGACATACCAGAACGCTACGAACATCGTCGGCGCGCCGGTAGGGACCTCAGAACACAATGCACAGCGACCGCAGGCGCAGTAGCCCCTCGTTCCGGCGAGCGGGGTGAGGTGACCGAACGGCGAACCGTGACTACGGTTCAGCGGGCGATCACCACGTGCAGATTGCGCGGGCCGTGGACCCCCTCCACACGCTGCAACTCGATGTCCGACGTCGCAGACGGCCCGCTGATCAGGGTGGTCGGGCGTTCGGGCACGAGTCGGCTCATCGCCTCGGGCACTCCGACTTCCACGGTAGACAGATCGACGACGCAGACGTGCAGATCCGGTACCAGGGTGAGCGCCCGACGTCCTTGGTCGGGGCTGCCGTCGAGGAATATCGTGCCGGTCTCAGCGCAGGTCACACGCGAGCCGGTGACGACGCCGTCGAATGAGTCGAGCTGTGTGGCGGGTACGTCCGGCGAGTCGATCACCACGTCCCCGTCGAACTCCGAGAGCCACGAATCATCGAGTCCCGGAGGTAATCCCACGCACGTGACTCCGGCCCCGTGTAGGACACGCGCAACGGTGCCGGGTACATCGCCCGCCGCACAGGGATGCACGGTCGCCTTGTAGTCGAGGAGACGGTCGGTCAGCAGATCTTCGAGTTCTTTGCTTGTCATTGACCTTCCGGTCCGGTATTCGCGAGGAATTTCCCGTCGCACCGGGGGCGCCAGCTTCAGGGCGTCGCGGATCTGTCCGAGTATCACCTCGCGCGAGCTCATTGGCGAGCATCCTTGCGTGCGTCGGCGATCTCCCGACGTCCTTCATCGGAGTTCCACCAGTGCCGAAACGTATGTTTCGGTGGCGACGGGATGTCGCGCGCGTCGGTCCAGCCGCTCAGGGGCGGCGGCAACGTCGAGATCTTCCCCTTCCTCCCTGCCACGAGACGGCCCAGCCCGGCCGCCTTCTGTGCTGCAGTGAATCTCCCCGCTGACGACATCGCGACCGATGCCGCTCGCATCGCGGCCGCCTCGGCCCCGAACGCCGCTCCTTCGACCTTCTGATGCCGCAATTCGACGAGCAGTGACGGGATGTCGATCTTCACCGGGCACGCGTCGAAGCACGCTCCGCACAGACTGGAGGCGAACGGCAACGACGAATTCGGGTCGTGGCTGCCATGCATCCCGGCCAGTTGCGGCGTGAGGACGGCGCCGATCGGTCCCGGATACGTCGAGCCGTACGCATGACCACCGGTCCGTTCATACACCGGACATACGTTCAGGCATGCCGAACAACGGATACAGTTCAGCGCCTCCCGCCCGATCTCATCGGCCAACGCCGCGCTGCGACCGTTGTCCAGGAGCACCAGATGAAACTCCTGAGGGCCGTCGTCGGGCGTGACTCCGGTCCACATCGATGTGTAAGGATTCATGCGTTCGCCTGTCGACGACCTCGGCAGCAGCTGCAGGAACACCTCGAGGTCGGCGTACGTCGGCACCACCTTCTCGATGCCCATCACCGTGATGAGGGTCTGCGGCATGGTCACGCACATGCGTCCGTTGCCCTCGGACTCGACCACCCCGAGTGTGCCGGTCTCGGCGACACCGAAGTTGGTACCCGAGATCGCGACTCGCGTCGTCATGAACTTGTGTCGCAAGAACTTTCGAGCAGCGGCCGCGAGATGAACGGGGTCGTCGTCGAGGTTGGGGTCGACGTCGCTCATCTCTTTGAGGAAGATCTCCCGGATCTCCGAGCGGTTGCGGTGAATCGCTGGGACCAGGATGTGCGACGGAGTGTCGTGGCCGAGTTGGACGATCAGTTCGGCCAAGTCGGTCTCGTACGCATGGATGCCCTCGGACGCGAGATGCTCGTTGAGGCCTATCTCCTGAGTGGCCATCGACTTGACCTTGATGACCTCATCCGACCCGGTCTCGTGAACCAACCGAGTCACGATCTCGTTCGCCTCTACGGCGTCACTCGCCCAGTGCACGACGCCCCCGCGTGCGGTGACCGCGGCCTCGAACTGCTCGAGAAGTTCGGGTAGACGGTTCATCACGTCTGTCTTGATCGCGGACCCTGCGTCGCGCAACTGTTCCCAGTCGGGAAGCTCGCCGGTGACCTGTAGTCGCTTCTCGCGGATCGTGTGCGTCGCCCTGCCGATGTTGCGGCGCAGTTGGGAGTTCGCGAGTTCGTGATGAGCGGCATCAGGGAACGACTCGGTGCCGCGTAGATTCCCCACTCCCTCAGGAGCTCGGGGAGGGAACGCGGGCGTCGGCAGTGCAACCGGGCTCATGCCGTCGCTCCGGAGTGCTTGTCCACCGACGCCAGGATCTCCGCGAGATGTACCGTTCTGGTTCCCATCTGCAGACGCGTCATACCACCGCCGATGTGCATCAGGCACGATGAGTCGCTCGCGCAACAGTACTCGGCTTCGGTGTCGCCGACGTTTCGGATCTTGTCGGCAAGCATGGCGGTGGACGTCTCGGCGTTCTTCAAGGCGAAGGTGCCGCCGAATCCGCAGCACGCGTCGGCCTCGGGCAACTCGACGAGGTCGATGTCGCGCACCTCGCGCAAGAGTCGAAGCGGCTTGCTTCCCACCCGCAACATCCGAAGCGAATGGCAGGTCGGGTGATAGGTGACCCGATGCGGGTAATAGGCTCCGACGTCGGTCAACCCGAGAACGTCCACGAGCAGTTCGGAGAGCTCATAGGTCTTACCTTTGACGGTCTCGACCCCGCCGCACAGGCTCGGCGTTCCGTAGCGGGAGGCGACTA
Source organism: Gordonia sp. (in: high G+C Gram-positive bacteria) (assembly GCF_052106715.1). Taxonomy (NCBI): domain Bacteria; kingdom Bacillati; phylum Actinomycetota; class Actinomycetes; order Mycobacteriales; family Gordoniaceae; genus Gordonia; species Gordonia sp. (in: high G+C Gram-positive bacteria). Next base: position 88,178 of record NZ_JBQEDL010000006.1, on the reverse strand, counting down.
TCTCATGTTGATGGCGGACCGACCCGACGCACGACCCGGATGGTACGACGACAGCATCGATCGAGTCGTCGCTGAAGCAGTCGACGTAGTTCTGGACCAACGGCAGCGCGTCGGGCTGATAACCGGTGTTGACGTGCATCTGCCCGCAGCACGTCTGTCCGGGCGGGAACGTGATGTCGTGGCCGAGTCTCGTCAGCAGCAATGCAGTCGATTTCACCGCGTCGGGAAACATCGTGTCTCCGATACACGTGGCGAATAGGGCAATTCGCATACACACCTCCGGGCTAGTGAAGTGGGTCTGTCAAACCGTAACCCCAGTTCCGAACGATGCATCGGAGATTCGGCAACACTCGGGACCGACGTCGCCCGCGTTTCGATGGCAGAGCGTCGATACAGATCACAATGAGTGCGGGTTCGTCGCCTCACTCCATATCGCGAGGGCCCTGGCGAGTGCCTTCGGCGGGCAGTCGGTCGACGAGGTGTGCGCACTAACCTGTCCATCGTCGGCGACGGCGACGACGACTCGATGATCGGTCTCCCAATAGTCGGCGAAGACTAGGGCCACGTCGGCGGGCCGCTCCGTCGACAGTCGGCGCCGCCCTTCACGCGAGTTCCATTCGCGTTCGAGACGTATGTACTGAGTGCTGAGTGGGACGAGACGATCTTCCGCGGGAACGAGGTCGGCGAGAGGCCCGAGTCCGCGCGCAGGGCGCCACTCCACATCGATCGACGGTGACGCGGTCGTCACTGCTTCGAGTGATTCCATGAGGGCATGCGCAAGCCGTTCGCGGTCGTCGATGTGGCGGGAGATCCGGTTCACGCCGGTGACGAACTCGCGGTCGGTGTCTGCAGACCAAGCATGGCTGCGAATATCGAGGTCGCCCGGAGCGGCGTCGTCCGCAGAGGTCCGTGTTGCGGGAGCCGCGACAGATGCGCCGGATGCAGAAACCAGTCGCGAGGCGAGAAGGTCGGTCGATTCGTGGTCAAGAACCAGTGGCGACGCTCGCACGGTGAGCGTTCCGGCGTCACGGTCGACGACCACGAGTACCGGTGCCGACGATTCGTCTGCGCGGTGGGAGGCCTCGACGACGGCCACAGCGCTCACGTCACCGAGCCGGATGCGCGGACGTCCGTGCCGCGACACGGAGACCGTACGCCGCAGTGCGCTGAAATGCGCCGAGAGGTCCGTCACTCGTTGGCGGATCTCGTTCCCACTCAGTCCTCCGGGGAGATCGACCGTGGAGACCGCTTCGCGCATATCCGCGGTGAGCCAGCGTGACGAGGGCGGGAGGGACACAGCTGAGGTCACCGGCGATTCGGGGGTTCCCACTCGAGTTCCGGCAGGCGTGCTCTCGATGCGCGGACAGTCAACGTCAAGGGCGTCGAGCAGCGCGCCGATCGACCGGTGCTCGAACACGTCGGCCGCCGTGAATTCGATGCCGGAGTCGCGGGCACGCCTGCTCAACTCGACCAGATGCATGCTGTTCGCACCCATTGCGAACAGGTCGGCGTCCACGTCAACGCTTTCGCGACCCAAGACCGCGGCAGCCAGATCGGCGACGAGGAGATGTGTCTCGGAGGCATGGACGCGCTGTTCGCCGGCGGCCGTGGTCGCCGTCCGCACTGTTCCGTAGTCGACCTTCCCGCTGGGTAGGGTAGGTAGTTCCTCGACTACGTGCACCGCGCCGAGCGTGACGCCCGGCGGGAGCAGGCGCGACGCCGCGAGTACGACAGTGTGTGGCTCAAGCCGTGACGAGGCGACGATCATCGCAACGAGGATGTCGGCACCCGCCTCGGCGGTCGCTATTGCCGCAGCCGCGGCTCGAACGCCGTCCAGGGAGGTCAGTGCGGCCTCTACCTCTCCCCTTTCCACGCGGACACCGTTGACCTTCATACCGCCGTCGGCACGACCGAGAAGCGTGATGGTTCCTTCGTCGTCGATCCGCGCGCGGTCGCCGGTGCAGAACATCCGCGCACCAGGCGAGTCCGGATCGGCGACGAACGCCGTGGCGGTGGCACCACGGTCGGAGGGGTAACCGTGGGCCAGCGCCGGTCCCGTCACGTACACCGTGCCGACTATCCCTGACCGCACCGGACGGAGTCGGCCGTCGAGAACACGGATCACACTCTCGTCGAGACGGCCGATGACCCCACTGCTCTGAGCCGCAGCAGGCGCCTCGATGACGTCTCCCGCGAGTTCGGCGCACCCGTACGAGTTGCGTACGTCGGCGGACTTCTCCGACAGCGCTGTGATCAGATCAGGGTGTGTGGCCGATCCGGTCAGCACGACTCGTTCGAGCACGGCCACAGACGACGGCGACTGGTTGAGCAAGTTCTCCCACACTGTCGGTACCGCCATGAGATGCCGACATGACGTGGTGTCGACCACGGTCGCCAGGGCGTGAGGGTCGGTGCGTTCATGCGCGTCGGTGACGTACAGAGCGGCGCCGGCGCACAGGGCATCGGCTATCTCGGTGATGCCGTCGACGAAGTTGAGTGAGCTCTTGGCCAGTCGGACGTCACCTAGGTCGATGGGCCACGCCTGCTGTGCCCACCGGATCCGGGTGGCGAGGGCACGATGGCTGACAGCGATCGTCTTGGGTACGCCAGTGCTTCCCGACGTCGTTCCGATATAGGCCACCGACTCCGGGTGCGGGAGCGGCAAAGGGCGATCGGTCGGCATCGTATCCGACCGGGCGGCGAGTCGCTCGATTGGCGAGCCGAGACGGCCCAGCATTTCGATACCGTCACCGTCTACGACCGCGCCCGCTGTCGTAGACGAATCGAGCACGCTGCTGATCCATCCCGATGGGTATGCGAGGTCGATCGGAACCGCGACCATCCTTGCTCGCCAGATTCCGAGCAACGCGATCACTCGATCGACTCCGCCGCAGAGTACCGCGACCCGCGTCTGTGGCTCGAACGCCTGAATCAGGCGACGCGCGAGCGCGTCGGCCGACGCGCCGACGGCGCAATAGGTCATCGTCGTCGGCGGCCCGTCTGGCGATGTGCCGTACAACAGCGCCGTGCAGTCCGCCCTATCGTGGATCTGTGTCCGGACCATCTCGACCACCGTTGTGGCGAGCGCGACTGCCGGTGCTCCTCGTGACTCGGGATGCAACGGTGCGGACACCGAGTCGTCGACGATCCGATCCGATCCGAGAGCGAGGTCGGTCAGGAGATCTGCGGTCAAGCGGGCGATCGCGCGCGCGGACGCCGAATCGACGACCGACGAGAGGTGGTCGACTTCGACCACCGGCGGTATGTCGGCCGTGCCTAGATCTACGGTGATACTGAGAGTGAACTGACTGGTCCCGTTGAACACCGGGTCGCTAACCACCGACATCTGCGTCGGCCGGGTGACCACGCCCGGGTTCGTCCGTGTGGCGATCATGAGCGACGGCGTTCGGTCGGCGTTCCATCGGTTGGCCTGCGCTGCTGTGACCAGGTCGAAATCGACGTCGCGGAAGTCCAGTGCACGGTATGCCGGTGGCGTAGTCATCGCTACCGTCTCCGACAACGTCGCGGTCGGGTCGACGGTGATCGGGATCCGTACCAGGTTTCCGAAGTACCCGACCGCGGCATCCGAGTCCGTCCGGTCCACGACTGGGGTCGCGACAGAGAATTGGCGCGCTCCGGTGGCGGCGTGGACGGCGATCGCACCGGCGGACAGGACGGCCGAAAACACCGAGCCGCGCGCGTCACTCGCAGCTCGCCCGAGAGCAGCACCGTCGGCCCGCACTTCGACGCATTGACGACCACCGGCCGAATGCGTCGGGCCG
>NZ_JBQEDL010000006.1:63075-84386 GCF_052106715.1 Gordonia sp. (in: high G+C Gram-positive bacteria) | reverse complement strand
GGGCCGATTCCGCTGGCGGTCGCAACGAACTCGACGTCAGCGCCCGGGACGGTGCGGTCGGCGAGCTCTGCCGCCTGCCTGATTCGCTCCGCTGCGACCGGCGGGCGTCGTCGGCGCAACCTGCGGTCAGGCAAAGCGCCGTCGTACGCGTCGAGAATTGCGTTCAGCAGCACTTCCCACGATCGGTCGTCGACGGCGACGTGGTGCGCGGCGAACGCCACCGCTGCACGCCCGCCGGGCAGGTCGATCACTTCCGCGCGCCACGGCGGTTCGGCCCGCAGATCGAACGCCGTTGAAGCCATCTCGCGCGCGCTCTCTCGGGCGAGATCCCGATCGCCGTCGACCACGCGTACCCGCGGAAGCGACGGCGCGTCAATCCACGAAGGTTCGCCGTGTGCGTCGGTGATCACGCTGCGCAGGACCGGTTCGGCGGCAGTGGCCGCGCTGACCGAGCTCGCGAGTCGATGTGCATCGACCGCGCGGTCAGACGTGAACCACCAGACGATCCCGATGACGTGCGATACGTCATCGGGATCGATCTGGGCGAGAGTCCAGAGTCGGCGCTCACCTGCACTAAGCTGTTCGACCGGTACATCAGCGGTGAATGGACTCGGGCCCTCGTCATACGCCGAACTCGCCGGTCGGTCCGCTCTGTCGAGCCCTCGTGCTGCCAGTCGGGCCCGTAGGGCGTCTGTGAAGGCGGCCGACCGCATCAGGCGAGTGCCGGGCGTAGTTGCTCGAGGAGGTAATCGGTCGATGCCGGGTTAGCGGTGAGGAGCGCCCCTGCAAGATCGGTTGAGATCACTTCGAGCTGGCTGCCGAACGCCGACTTGACGGTCGGATTGGCCGAGAACTTGGCCCCACCTTCGTCTCCGGGAGTGCTCACGAGCACCTTCTGTGCTGACGAGATCTGCGTGTAGTTCTCCGCGGACAGTTCGGTGAATCCATCTTGAGTCCCGTCCTTGCCGAGTTCGGCGACCTTCGGGTCCAACCTCATTCCGAGCGAGGTCAGAAATCGAGTCGACGGATTCTTCTCGGACGCCAGGAGATACAGCTGATCGCCTGCGTACTGTCCGAACGCATAGGTCATGCCTTTGACCGTCGGATTGGCCTCCGTGAACTCCGAAATCGCCTGCTTCGACGAGCTGATCAGGTCACGCGCCTGATCGGGCTTGCCCAGCGCGGTACCGATGAGTTCGACGAGAGTGTCGCCCGAGTCGGCGAAGGCTTCGGTCTTGTACACGACAGTCGGGGCGATCCGAGAGAGTTCCGGGTACTTGTCGATGTACGCCTGTTGTGCGGTGGTTGCGAGGATCACGTCGGGGTGGAGTGCCGCAATCGCTTCGATGTTCGGGGCCGTGCTGTCCAGGCTCATCACCGATTCTGGGAAGGGCTTCGGGGTGCCCGGCCAGTTCTTGTCGGGTGCCGACGGATTCGCGACTGCACCGACCACGTCGGCGCCGAGCGCGGATGCGATCTGGACGTCTCCGGAGCCGACCGCGACGATGCGCTCGGGCGCTGCCGGAAGAGCTATCGTCCCCTTCGCATGGGTGACGGTGATTGCGGCGGCCTCGTCGCCGTCGTCGTTCGAACTGCTGCACGCACCCACCCCCAGCGCAATGATCAGCATCCCGATCAACGCCCACCATCGGACGGAGGTGGGGGGTGTGAAGCGAGTCATCGTTGTGTGCCTTTCCCAGTGGAGGTGAGGGTTCGGTCTTCGTCGGCGACATGTGTCGTCACGAAGTCCCGGATGACCGGCGCCGTCACGGCCCAGCCCTCCGTGGTGGTCATACCGTGGTGGTCGAGCGGTGTCGAGTTCACCGTCAGTAGGTCGCCGAGACGGTCCGTCCAGACAGCAACGCTGCGATCGATCATCGATTCGGTGATCCCGTTGCTGTCGCAGGCTAGGACGAGCCGAGTCGGGACCGGAGTTGCGCTGGCTACCGGAGACTCCATCATGCGGGAATGTCGCAGGTAGGCCTCACGTACCGCAGCACCGAGTCGGCGATCTCCATCGAGACCTGCTCCCCGGCCGTGGACGTCGAAGAACTGATCCGCCGCTGCAAGGATCTCGTCGTCGGCCGCAGGCGGTACTCCCATCTCGGCGATGAGATAGGTGTCGAGCAGCGTCAGACATGCGACCACGATCCCGCGTGTGGCAAGTGCGTCGGTCAGTTGGTAGGCAATCTGTCCGCCGAACGACCACCCCACCAACGCGACCTCGCTGCGGTCAGCGGTCCGGCAGACACGTGCTATCTCGTCGGCGTGGCGGTTGACGAGGCCGGCGACATCTGTGGGGGGTGCGGTCTCGCCTGCGAGCGCCGGGTCTTGGAGGGCGTAGACATTCCACCGGCTGTCGATGTGTCGCCGCAGACCTACGAACGGCCATCCAGATCCACCTGCCGGATGGATGCAGAACAGCATCGGGCCGTCGGCCGCCCCCGCCACGATCTCGAGTACGACGGAAGGCTTGTCCGCCTTTTCGCCCCTGCCCACGATTTCGGCCGCTGTTGCACCTGCGTAGATCTCACCCAAGCTGACCGGCCTGTCCAGAGCGGTTGAGACGCGCGACGCGAGTCGTACCGCGAGCAACGAGTGTCCACCGAGTGCAAAGAAGTCGTCGTCTCGGCCGATCTCGGCCGCGTCGATCTCCAGAAGGTCGCCGAGCACGTCGACGACGGTCTGTTCGGCAGCGCTCTGTGGCGCTCCGCCCCGCCGACTCGTTCTGGGTGTAGGCGCCGGAAGCGCACTCGTGTCCAGTTTTCCGTTCACGGTCAGTGGCAGATGCGCTATCGATGTCAAGGAGTCGGGGACCATGTACGACGGCAGCTCGGCGGCGACCTGGTCACGGATTGCATCGAGGTCCGCAGAAGGGCCGACGACGAGGTACGCAACCAGCCGCATGCCGCCGGTAGTCGCGGAGACGGGGACGACGACCGCATCGTGGACGACGGGATTCTTGCGCAGGACGTCGGCGACCTCCCCGGGTTCGACCCGGTTGCCGCGGATCTTCACCTGGTCGTCACTGCGGCCGAGATAGTCGAGTCCACCGTCGCGATTCCACCGCACCAGATCGCCGGTGCGGTACATCCGGACGCCGGACCGGTCGAAGGGGTTCGCGACGAATCGTTCAGCGGTCAGTTCCGGCTGCGCAGCGTATCCGCGAGCGAGACCGACCCCGGCAAGGTACAACTCGCCTACCGTCCCGGGTGGAACGGGAACGAGTGCTGAGTCGAGGACCAATGCGGTGGTTTCAGCGATCGGCCGACCGATGCACGGTCGTGCGAAATCGTCCAGATCGGCTCCGACGGCGTTGATCGTGTACTCGGTCGGCCCATACAGGTTCACCGAGCGCAGACCGGGTACTGATCGAATCGCTTGCCACAGAGTCGCGGGCACCCCCTCGCCGCCCAGTGACAGGAACTCAAGCCCGTTCCACACCGTGGGTTGGCCTCGTTCGAGCAGACCATGTTCGACGAGAGCCGTCCCATAACTGGGTGTCACGTCGCACGCAGAGATCGCACGGTCCCGAAAATAGCCGAGCAGCCGCTCCGGATCACGCCGCAGATCATCGTCGATGATGTGGATGATCTGACCGTGCAACATCCAGAAGAGTTGCTCCCACGACGCGTCGAAGGCCAACGACGTCGTGTGCGCGACACGGAGCGGTTCGGCGCCTTCCTCACGTGATCTCAAGACTGGTTCGAAGATCTGCCGCACGTGATTGAGGTACATGTTCGTCAGCCCTCGGTATGGGACAACGACACCTTTGGGACGACCAGTCGATCCTGACGTGAAGATCACGTACGCAGTGTGATCGAGCCAGCGCGAATGCCTCGGCGAAGACAGGTGTGGCGGGGCGATCGGATCGTCATCGCCCATGGGAAGATCCGTGTCCACGTCGACCGTGATCGAGTCGAGTCGCGCGGGAACCAGCGAACGCAGTTCTGTGGAGACGAGCACGAGGGCCGGGTGGGCCTCAGCGAGGATGGAGGCGATCCTTTCGGGCGGATGCTTCTCGTCGATGGGGACGTACGCCGCATGCTCGGCGAACACCCCGAAGAGGGCGGCGACGGTCGCCTCGTCCCGGCGCATGAGAATAGCCACCCGGGACTCGGGGCCGACGCCGCGCGCGTGCAGCAGGCTGGCGAATCTGCGCGACAGGTCCCGCAGTTCGGCGAACGTGAGAGTGCGCTCGCCCGCCACCACGGCAGACCGGTTGCCGTCAGTTTCGACGCGACGCAGAAGAAGATCCCAGACGTCGGAGTCGACGAGATCGCCGGAGACGGGCCCGCCCCGCCAGATGTCGTCGATGCAGCCTGATTTGCAGCCCCGTCTGAGGTCCGCGACCGTCGATGCCGTACCCGCAGCTAGCGTTGCGAGCACTTTGTCGAACTCGGACATGACCGATTTCGCACGATCGGTCGAGATCGCGGTCTGGCGGTACATGACGCGGACACTCAACTCGTCGCGGTCGTCGACAGCGACCGTGAGCGGGTAGTTCGTCGCGTCGGTCAGTTCGGTGTCCGACACGCGAAACTGCCCGTGCGAACCGAACACGGTGCCGGAGGTCAATCGAGGGTGATTCTGGTAGACGAACAGCGTGTCGAAGAGGTCGGCGGGGACTCCGCGCGAGATCAGATCGCCCAGGCTGACGTACGGCGCACGTAGGTGGCGGATCTTCGCCTCATGGAGTGCGAGACATGCGGAGTCGACTGTGGTCCACGGCGACGACTGCGCACGTGCCACGACCGTGTTGAAGAACAGTCCCACCGCGCTCTCGGAGCCGTCCAACTCGGATGGTCTGCCTGAGATGACGGTGCCGAAGCACACGTCGTCGGTACCAGTCGCTCGCATCAGGGTGATGGACCACGCGAGTTCCAGAAGTGTGTTGAGGGATACGGCGTGTTCGGATGCACGAGAACGCAGACTCGCCGACAGCGCGGCATCGAGGCGGTAGACGAATTCGGCTCCGCTCGACGGCTCGACAGACAAGAGGTCGAATCCCGGAGCTAGCAGCGTCGTGCCCGGCACGTCGCGCAATGCCGCGGCGTCCTCGTCAGCGGCCGCGGAACGGTCCTGATCGAGCAGCCATTCGTGGTATCGGCGCGTGGTGAAACACTCCGTGAACTGTGGCGGACGGCCACTGTCGAGTTCCGTGTACGCATCGAGAACCGCCCGCAGAAACAAGCCTCCCGACCACCCGTCGAGCAGAATGTGGTGGATGGTGAATGCGATCCGCCAGGCGTGTGTCGCGCTGCGAACGACAGCGACTCTCAGCATCGGCGGACAGAGAGGATCGAACGGCGCACGCAGCTGTTCGGCGAAGATTGTGCCCGCCGTCGCAGGAGAGGTCGGTTGATCGTGGACTGTGACGTTCACGGACACCTCGTCTGGAATCACTTGGACGAGATCGTCTCCGGCCGTCACGAACGCGGCCCGGACCGAGGGGTGGCGGACGACGGCCGCGGTCACTGCGTCGTGCAGCGTCTGCGTGTGGAGTTCACCGTCAACAGTCACAATATGCTGTGTCGCGTAGACGTCGGTGCTGTTCGCATCGGCTTTGAGGAGGTGCACGGCGAGTCCCTGCTGAAGCGGGGACAACGGCCATACATAGGTGAGGTCCCCGTATGTCTCGGTGAGACGCTCCATGTCGAACGCACCGACGTCGACCAGTGGTCGGCCCGAATGCCCGGCGACGGCGGTGTCGCGGGGCGAATCGTCGATGAGCGCGGCGAGCTGTCCAGCCCAACGCTGCGGGTCCACGGCGGCGAGGCCGGCGTCGACGGTCACGTCGACGCTCCATTCGGTCCCGTCTCGGACGATTGCGACCCGAGTGCCGTCAATCGGAGCATCGCCCACGATCACACTTACCGTATCGGTCGGCTCGAGGTCGGCGTCGATGACGTCGACGGTGTGCGGGCTCTCGTCACGGATGGTGCGATACACGCGTGGATCGGGTCGAGAGGTGGCCGCGGAGGGGTCGGTGACGAGCATCGGTGCACGACGCCGTCGTCGGGCGAGAGCCGTCCACGATGCGGGGTCGGGGCGGTCCGGTTCGTCGAGCGTGAACCAGGCGCTCTCGACGGAGTCGGTGAGTGATGCAGACAGTGCCTGGCAGGTGAGACCGCCGATGTGTGTCAGAGCAGCAATCTGCGGCTCTCCCTGGAGCGGTGCCCTGGCCGAACGCCTGTCGGTACGTCGCAGGACCGGCGTCGGTGCTCCGGCTGCGACGTCGAGGTAGTCGGCCCACTCTTCGGCGGTGTCGAGCAGTCCGGGATCGTCGGGGTCCACCTCCGCGGTGTCGGAGGACCACGAACCTGCCAGTAGCGACCGGCGCAGGACTTCGGCGGTTTCGGTATCGACGAGGCGGTCCGGCAGAGCGCACGTCAGTCGCCCGTCCTCGGCGTAGACGAGTGGACCGTCTAGCACGTTCGGCTCGGATGCGGGGGCTGTGACGGACGCGAGCAGCGTAAGGGCCTTCGCCTGCACACCGCGGCTGTCGTCGAAGGCGTCGAGCGAGACCAGACCTCGGGAACAGGGTGTCTGCGCTGGTGGCGCGGCGAAGGTTGAGGCCTCTGACACGGTGAGGTCGGGGTGAAATGCGAGTTGCGCCATCGCGCCCATCACCGCCCCGAGTAGGCGTTCGGCGCGGTCGGAGTCAAAGTGGACCCGTCGATAGAGTAGCGAAACGCCGAGCCCGTCGTCGGTCCGATAGATGCCGAACGTGAGCGGGAACGGAGCGGACATACTCAGTGGCGGGCGCGACTCGACGGTCACGCCGTCGACTCCGAGGTCGATCCGCGGAGGCGTCGTGGTGTTGATCATGACCTCGAACAACGGGTGACGGCGTCGGACAGAGAGCCCCCTTGCGACCGCGTCGAAGTCGTCGGCCGAATGCGCGACATGTTCGCGATACGACGCGGTCATTGCGTCGACGGTCGCACCGAGTGTCGAGTCCTTCTCGATTTCGGTGGGAAGGGCGATCGTGTTGACGAAGACGCCGACGGTGTCGTGATGATCGGAGGCCTCCCTCGTCGACACCGGCATTCCGAGAGCGAACTTGTCCCCCGCGCCGAGACCTCGTAAGACCAGGGCGACCGACGACCACAGGACGACGACTGGGGGGCAGCGGCTCGCCGCCGTCAGGTCACCGACGGCTACTTCGAGTCGGGGCGGAACAGATCGCATGATCAGTGTGCCGGCGTCGGAGCCTTCCCCTTTGTCGTCCGCGGATTGCCTTGGACGGGCACCCGCCGCGGGCAGAACTGATCGATCGGGCAGAGAGTCCAAGTTTCGACGCCAGTGTTCGGATACCGCTGGCGGGCCCTGATCTCGCAGGCCGGCGCGGACGTACGTGTGATAACCGCGCCTATCAGAGGCAGGGTGCGCACTCGTGTCGGTGCCTGCGCGATATGCGGCTCCGAGGTCGGCGAAGAACCGCTCGGTGGAGCCACCGTCGAAAGCAATGTGGTGGATGGACAGGGCTAGTGCGGTGAGCGTGGATCCGGTCACGATAGATGCTCGTATCGGCAGATCGACGCCCAGATCGAACGGTTCGGTCATCTGTGCGTGCGCGATGTCATCGACGTACTGAATCTCGACAGCGTTCGAGTCCTCGACTCGGTGCCGGCTCACTCGAACGGTCGTCTCATCATCGACGTATTGACGTACCTGCCCGTCCGCCGTCGTGCGATACACGGTACGCAAGATCGGGTGCACCGATACGACGTCCCGGACCGCCGCGGCGAGGCGGTCGGGATCGACCTGACCGGTGAGAACCAGGACGTAGGGAATGTTGTAGGCCGAGGAGCTCGGCGCCAGTCGCTGTGCGAAGTACATGCGCGATTGTTCGGGTGAGAGCGGAAGCCCCTCGGGCGGAAAGCCTTCCGGAATCGTGTCGGACGAGGACGGTCTGATGCCGCGGCGTTCCAACTCCCGGGCAAGTCTCGCTCGCTGAGCTGCGTCGAGAATCATCGTCAGCGTCCTTCGCTCGACAGTCGCGCGATCACCCTGCTGTCGCGAAGCGACGTCGCGTCTCGTTCGACCATGACAGCGATCGCTTCATCGAGGAAAGCGTCGAGGTCAGGGCCGAGTACCTCCAGTTGCCGTCCCATACCAGTTCGTTTGACCCGTTCACGGACGTCGACGAGCGTCATCGGCGGTGCATCCGGTGGCGGCGGAATCACCATGTCGTCCACTCGCGACACGATCTCCAGGCCACGGTCGCGCAGCCGCGCGACTACTTCGTCTGACGGATGACGGCGCATGACGAACGGTGCGTCCTTCATTCGCTGCTTCCATTCGGGGCGGGAGGCGATCTCACGCAGAATTCCAAACTGGCCCTCTGGCTCGTCAGCGGGGTGCCCGGCGTTCCATTGCAGAACCACGTAACCGCCCGGTCGCACGGCCCGTGCCATCATGTCCAGAACAGGGCCGAGATCCGGGAGCCAGTGCATGACCCACGAGCAGTGCACGATGTCGAAACTGTCAGGTGTCAGTCGCAGCGAACTCGCGTCGTGGCGTTCGACGGACACTTCGGCCACGTATCGACTGCACCGGCGGATCGTCGCTTCGACCATCGACGGCGAGTTGTCCGAGGCGTGCACGCGGTGTCCGCGCCTCGCCAGTTCGTACGCGACCTCCCCTGCGCCGCAGCCGATGTCCGCGACAGTGACGCCGCCAGAGACTGCTCCCCACCCCGCACGGTCAGCGAGAGCGATATCGATCGAAGCGATCGCCGTCCGGACTTGATTGGCGTTGACGTCCGCGTAATCGATGGCGGACCACCCGGTGACATCCGCTGCCGCTTTCATCGTGTACCTCCGTTCTGCTCGCCGCCGACTGATTCAGCGGCGAGTTCGGTGATCTCCTCGTCGGACATCTCCAGCAATTCGGTGAACACCTCGGACACCGCGACGATGTGGACGGAATCGGATGCTTCTGACGTGAGCCGTCGGGCGAGAGTCTCAGGCGTGCGGGCTGCAAACAGGTCTGAGACCGAGATCGACGACGTCTGCAGCGTCTCCCCGAGCATTCCGGCGAGGCGTGTCGCGAGCACGGAGTCACCGCCTATGTCGAAGAAGTCGTCGTGGGCACCGACCCGGTCCCGCCCGACGACGTCGCCGAACAGAGTCGCGATGACTCGCTCCACGGGCGAAGACGGTTCTGTGAACGCCGTCGGCGTCACCGATTCGGCGACTTCTGCGAGGACGGCAGCCCGGTCGACCTTGCCATTCGACGTCTGAGGGAAGACTTCGAGAAGTTGAAGCGCTGCTGGGATCATGTAGGGCGGTACTCGCTCCCCGAGCCGTCGCCGCATCGCGTCGTGTCCGGCTGCGGTGCGGTCGCGTTCGACGGGAACCGACACCGCGGCCACGAGGGCATCCTCGTGGACTGCGGCGATCGCATCGACGACCGAAGGGTCGTCGCGGAGCGCGTTCTCGATCTCACCGAGCTCGATGCGGAATCCGCGGATCTTGACCTGGTGGTCGCGTCTTCCGACGAAGTCGATCGTGCCGCCGGGAAGGTATCTCGCGACGTCGCCTGTCCGGTACCAGCGGCGTCCCGCGTGCTGCACGAAGCGCTCGGCGGTTCGGTCCGGGTCGTCTCGGTACCCGTGGGCTAGGCCTGCACCGCCAATCCACAGTTCGCCGGCGACCCAGTCCGGGCAGTCCTGACCTCGGTCGTTGACTATTCGCGCCACCACGCCGGGCAATGGCCGCCCGAATGGGACTGAATGCCAGGCTGGATCGATGTCGTCAGGATCCACCTCGCAGAGTGTGTGATGGATGGCCGTCTCGGTGGCCCCACCGAGGCCGGCGAACCGCGCGGTCGGCGCAACCGCGCGCATGCGGCCGAGCAACTCGGGCAGCACCCGGTCGCCACCGAGAATCACGGTCCGCACTGTGCTCGCCCAATCGGGAACACGCTCACCGCCGGTGATGACGATGTCGAGAACCGATGGCACGCAGTACAACTGCGTCACTCCGTGTTCGCGAATGGCAGCCGCCGCGAGGAAACCGTCGTGTCGAACCTCCTCGGTCACCGCGACCACCGAACCTCCGACGGCGAAGACTCCGAGAGTCTCTTGCACTGACAGGTCGAACTCCAGCGCAGACAGTGCGATCGAGCGATCCATGGAAGCGACATCGAAGTGGTCGATCATGGCGCGAAGCGTGTTCCACACCGCTGCATGCCCGACGTCAACGCCTTTCGGTTCCCCGGTCGAACCCGACGTGAACATGATGTACGCAGTCGTCGCAGGGTCGGGCACAATGGGTGTGCGCAACGGCTGATCTGCCGAGTCGCGCCGGAGTTGCGCGAGCGACTCGGGCGTCACGACGTACGCCGGCGATGCCACCCGATACATCCTGTCGACTCGTTCGGTCGGCTGGTCGGCACCGATCGGAAGGTAGGCCGCACCGGCCGCGAGGATTCCGAGAACCGCCACGATCTGATCGGCGCCCTTGGGGAGCACGATGGCGACGACGTCTCTGGATCGGACTCCTTCGGTTGCGAGGGCCGCTGCGATGGTCAGGGCGTCATCGGCGACGGCGCGGTAGGTTCGCGGCTCGCCGGACTCGTCGATGATCGCCGTCGCGTCTGGTGTGAGTTCAGCATGCTGGAAGAATCCTTCGTGGATGCAGCGACCGGTTGCCGCCGAGCGCGAATCGGACTCGGCGTCGGCCCGCACGCGAACCGACCTCTGTTCGGGCGGTGCAGGATCAGCGAGGCGGCGGGTCCACTCTGATTCGTTGTCCACGAGAAGGTCGATCAACTCGCGGTGGCGCGCGAACATCGCATCCATCATCCCCGTCGGGAACGCATGCTCCCGCACGTCCCAGTTGGTGAGCAGGCCGCCGCGCAACTCGACGACCTGTGCGTCCAACACGACCTGCGGGCCTTGCGACACGATCCACACGGGATCACCGAACTCGCTGAGCACCGCGTCGTGAAATAGCTCGCCGAGGTCGAGTCCGCTCGTGTAAACCACGGGCGCCAGAAGTCGGCCGCCGCGAAGACGACCGAGGTCACGAAGGACGTCGAGCCCCGGATACGTCGAGTGTGCGGCGTACCTGTGAAGACGTTGTTGCAGGTCGAGCGCGAGATCGAGGAACGTCGCGTGCGAAGTGTCCACGGGCAGCATGATCGAACTGGAGAAGTCCCCGCTCAGCAACTCGACGTCGTCGTGGGTCGGCTCGCGATCGAATAGAGGGACGTTCAGCAAGAACTCGCCGTCGGAGGACCATCCGGCGACGACGTGTGCGAACACCGCAGCCAGGGCGACGGCCGGAGTGACACCTGCCCGACGGGAGCATTCGATCAGGTGTCGCTTGGCGTCCGCGTCGATCCAATGCTCGTAGCGGACGGTGCGATGGGGGTCAGGCCGCTCATGCTCTGGAACCAGCGGAAGTCGCGGTGGATCGGGAAGCTCGTCGAGATGCTCTGACCACCACTGGCGGTCCCTCTCCCTCGCGCTTCGTGTCCGGTGAGGCTTATCGCTCAGGTATCGACGGTACGAGTAGTCGATCGGCGGCAAACAGTCGCCGCTGCCCCGGTATAACATCGCGAGGTCAGCGAGCAGTGTTCGATAGCTGAGAGCGTCTGCGGCGAGCATGTCGATGTCGACGTGCAGGCGATGCCGACCGTCCGGCAACAGCGAAACCGTTATGTCGGTGACTCTGCCTTCGTCCGCCGGCATCCGCTGGTGAGTGCGGGTGTCCCGCATCTGCTCCAGTTCAGCCGCGGCGTCCGAGTGGGTCATAGACGTGAGGTCGACGACAGAGAAGACGTTGACACGGGGCGTTTCAGGTACGTGCTGTCGTCCGTGATCGTCGAAGACCGCACGCAGCATTTCGTGACGGTCGAGAAGTTGGCCGACCGAGACCTGTAGCCGATCGACGTCGATCGGGGCGCCTCCCACGGACGGCGGGCCGTCGAACTCGGCGTAGAGGTGTGCTGCGACCCCGCCCAGCGGCTGGTCGGACCGACGTCCTATCCAATACGCGTGCTGCATCGTAGCGAGCCCGAATCCCGTCTGCTGGTCTGCGTTCGAGGCAGTCGATACAGCGGCGGGGATCGAGGTGGCGTCGGGAGTACGGCCGACGACGAGTGAATGCCATTGTCGCACAGTTGGATTCACCGCTAGTTCGGAAAAGACGACGGAGACTCCGCGACGTCGAAGTTCGGTCGCGAACTTGATCATCTGCAGCGATTGCAGTCCGCATTCGATCAGGTTCTCGTCGACCCCGAATTCATCGACAGATATACCGATGAGGTCGCCCACTCGCTCATGAAGTCCGTTCAGGTCAGGTGTCAGCACGCCATTCCTCGTTGTTTTGTACGCTGCGGGCCACTAGTTCGTACGTTCCTTGGGAACGTCTGCGGTCCAATGCATTCGCATCGATGTGGCTACCCATTGACTATTCATTAGGTATGCCTAAGCTGATCTTGTCAACCTAAGTCGTACTATCGCCGCTGTCAACGGATTCGATTGAGTGCGAGCATTTCGAGAGACGTCGGCGAACAGACCGAGAGCGAGGAGACCATCCGTGTGGTCAATACAGAACCACCGCAGCCGCCAGAACACCGACGCCCAGTGATGGCCTACATGGCAAGAGTGAAGGACCTGGTCGGGAGGGCGGACGCAGTTCCCGAGGTGGATCGCGAACCGCTCCGGCGCCTCACCATTCCGGCCAGGCGGCATATCCAGTGGGCGACGGCGCTTCAGGCGGTGGCTGGTGCGCTGATGGTCGGAACTCTCGTCGGAATCTGGGTCATAGCCGACGCCTCCGTAACCGGACTGCTTGGTGACGGCCAGGTGCCGCATGCTCGCGTCTACATGGGGATCGGCATCGTGGCAGGGTCGTCCGTGGTCGGGTTCGTCGCGACATGCGCTGCCTATTACCTGACGCACGTCGCCGACCTTCGGGTTCGACGTTCGGTGCGGCTCGCTGTCGCGCAGCGACTCGGTCGGCTTCCCTTGGGTTGGTTCGACTCCGATTCGTCGCAGAAGGCGTTGACGGCCTTCGGCGCCGACGTCGAGACGATGCACACTGGCGTCGCCCACGGCCGCATGGAGCTGGTGAATGCGGCTGTCACCCCAGTGCCCATCCTGATCTGGCTCGTCACCGTGGACTGGCGGCTCGCACTCGTTGCCGTGATCGGGCCCATCGTCAATTACGTCCTGCAACAACGAATAATTCTCCGCGCTATGGAGCACCAGGAACAGCAGGGTGCCGCGGTGACCGATCTCGTCGGCGCGGCGAACGAGGAGATGCGCGACGCGGTAACGCTCCGCGTGTTACCCGCACGCACCGGGCCGACTCGGTTGTTGAATGCTGCGCAGCGGCTGCACCGAGTGATCGTCGACTCGCACCTCGAGCAGGAGTCCCGAGGATCTCGGATCGCTACGCTCGTCGACCCGGTCTTCGGTCTGTTCTTGGTGTTGTGCGTCGGCTTCCTACTCGTCGAGTACTCGACGCTCACACCGGCTGGGTTGGTCGCATTCGCCGTCTCGACCGTTCTGATCGCGTCGGCTCCGGCGGCGATAACCACGGCCAGGTTCGGCATCGTATCGGCGGCGCTCGCCGCCATTCGTATCGACGAGCTGCTGTCGATACCGCCACTGGTCACATCGTCGACACCGCGGGCCCCGGCGGGCAACGCAGTCGACGTCGACTGCGTGAGTTTTGGCCACGACCCCGAGTCGATGATTCTGCGTGACGTGACCGTGCACATCTCCCCGAACAGCTTCACCGCAGTCGTCGGACCGTCTGGCGCGGGGAAGTCGACTCTCTGTTCATTGATCGCCCGTCATCACGACGTCGACCGGGGCGCCATACGGATCGGCGGCGTCGATGTCCGCGATATCGATCCAGTCGATCTCGCGCACCGCGTGACGCTGTTACCGCAACGCGCGGTGCTACTGCGCACAACAGTGCGCGATAACATCAGACTGTCCTGGCCGGACGCGGCGGAGGCCGCAGTGATCGAGGCCGCCCGTACTGCTCACATCCACGATCGGATCACCGCCCTGCCCGACGGGTACGACACGGTGATCGGCGACGGCCTGTCGTTGTCGTCGGGGGAGGGACAGCGGATCGCCATCGCCCGGGCGTTGATCACCGATCCGGAAATCCTGATACTCGATGAGCCGACCGCCCATGTCGACCCTGAATCGGCTGCCGCGATTCACCGCTCGTTGGCTGCTGTGGCACGACGCCGCACCGTGCTACTGATTGCTCATCAGCTCGACACGATCCGACACGCTGAGCAGATCGTCGTCATCGAGGGAGGCCGCGTCACGCGATCTGGGGCCCACGACGAGCTCGTCGACGCGGACGGTGTGTACCGGCGGCTGTGGGAGGCGATGTCGTCATGATTTCCGAACTGCTCGCGGTGATGGATCGCGACACCGTCGGCCGATACCGCGCACAGCTTGTGCGGGGCGTCGTCTACGCACTCCTTGAAGGCGTGACGATCGCACTGACACTTCCGACGCTCGCAGCCATTGTCAGAGACGATCGCGACGCCTCGGTCCGATGGCTGGTTGTTCTCGCAGTGTGCGCGGTAGCGACTCTCGTCGCGCACGCACACACCGTGCGCAAGGGAACGCGCGCCACATTCGATGCGATGTCTGCGGTGCAGACTCGCGAGATAGAACACCTGCGCGAGGTTCCGCTCTCCTGGTTCGGGGCAACGAACAATGCCGGCATGATCTCGCTGATGTGGCCCGGAGCAATCAGCATCACCCGAAACATTCTGCTCAACCTGGGCGAGCTCGCCAGAGGACTGATCACTCCCGTGATCGTGTTGATCGCTGCGGTATTCGTCAGTCCCGCGGCGGCCCTGGTCATGGTCATCGCGGCTCCCCTCATGTACGTGGTGCACCGCCTCACCACGCGCAAACTCGAGGAGGCCGAGCTGGCCGATCATGCCGCGAGCACAGAAGCGACCGCGCGGATCATCGAGTACTCCGAGTCCCAACCCGTCCTACGGTCCGCCGACAGCGACAACCTCGGGATGCGCCTGTTGACCGATTCACTCGACGAACTCGATGCGACCGCACGTGTCGGCGTTCGGACAGAGATTCTCGCGCGTGCCGGCTTCGGCACCTCGGTAAATTTGGCGATCTCGGCAGTCGTTGCGACCATCGGGTGGGTGATGCTCGGGGCTGGCGCCGATCTCGCCGCACTCGTCGCCCTGCTAACCCTGTCGCTGCGTTTCGCCGAACCGGTGATGGCCGTGGCGACCACTGCTCGCATGCTGCGGACGTCGAGAGCGACCGTACGGCGCACGGTGAACTATCTCGGCACAGCCGCGCTGCCCGAGCCCACTGATGCGCAGGCTCTCCCCCACGACGTTCCACTCTCGGTGAGCTTCGACGGCGTGGACTTCACCTATCCGGGAACCGACGAGTCGACGTTGACCGGTATCGACCTGCATGTCCCGGCCGGTACGGTGACAGCGATCGTCGGACCGTCGGGGGCGGGAAAGAGCACGCTGTTGCGGCTGATCCCGCGGTTCGCCGACGTCGGAGCGGGCAGCGTCCGCATCGGCGACGTCGACATACGGGACACCTCGGAGGAACACCTTCACCACGCAGTCGGCATGATTCTGTCCGAGGTGACGCTGCTCGACCGAAGCATCCGGGAGAACGTGACGGCCTTCCGTCCGGACGCAGAGGACGCCGAGTTGGCATGGGCGGCGGCCGTCTCGGGCGTCGACGAGATCGTGGACCGCCTGCCCGACGGGTGGGACACGCAGGTCGGTCCGCTCGGCGGCAACCTGTCCGGCGGGGAGCGCCAGCGCGTACAGATCGCGCGCGTCGCACTGCAGAAACCAGCCGTCGTCGTTCTCGACGAGGCGACTGCGGCACTGGATGCCTTGTCGGAGCAGAAGATACAGGACTGGGTACGGGGCCTGGCCGGGCGTGTCACGGTCGTCGTGGTCGCTCACCGCATGCGCATCGTCGATACCGCCGATCATGTCATCGTCGTCGAGTCCGGACGGGTCGTCGAGGCAGGCGATCCCGCCGAGTTGCGAGCCGCGGGTGGAGCGTTCACTCGAATGCGGCACGCACGGACCGACACCGCCGGCCGGACCGCCGACTGCACGGCAGGGCGCGAACCATGACGTTCCGGTAATCAGCGTGTACCCCAACGCGGGTCGATTTCGAAGAGTTCGGAACCGCCGATGCACGGGAACTCGTCCGACGTCGAGCGCTGCTCGAACGGGGTTGCGAGGGGTATCCCCGGCGGGTATGCGATGACGAAGGGGGCGTTGGAGATGACCGTGCAGGGGCCGGCTTCGCGACGACGACCAGGAGGTCTGCCAACGCTGCGTAATCCCGCAATGAGAGCATCGATTGCGGAATCGGAGACCCCCAACGTCATGGCCACTACGAGTCGGCCCGCGGAGATCCGGGAGATGTGGATCCCCGACTCGTCCCACAGTCGGCGACGACACTGTTCGGCGTCGAACCGAGCGGGCACCTCGATATGGACCCGGAGCGGGTCGACGGTATATCCCGGCACCGGCGGAAGGGTGCCGATGGTGAAAACTGTCTCGGAGTCGATCCGTCGGCGGAGATCGGCTGCGTGCGCAGCGGCGCACTCCACCGCTTGCGCGCCGCTGCGCACGGCGTGCTCGCGTGCTATGTCGAGGGAAGCGAGGATCGGCCATGACGGCGAGGTCGTGTGATGGATGAACACACTCTGGCTCACGCGCGAAGCGAGATCGGGTTCGCCTCCGGTCGACACGTGGAGGTACGCGGCTTGTCGCATCGCCAACATCGTCTTATGCGCCGAGTGGACGACGAGAACGGGATTGGTGAGGCCGTCTGCACGCAGTTGTGTTATCCCTGCGACCGGCCCGCTGCCCGACGTTCGAGGGGCGAAGGTGTGCAACGCGCACCACGCGTCGTCGAGGATGAAGCGTGCACGAGGGGCGGCCGCGGCGAGGCGTGGCAATACGGATCGACAGTCCAGGCGTCGACCGTCGTACGACGACGCCGCGAGTATTACGACGTCTGGCGGGCGACCGTCCCTGCTTCGCTCGACCAGTAGGTCGTGGGCGGCATCGACGTTGATTGTGTCGCCGTTGCACGGCATCAGGTCAACCGCACCAGCATCGCGCTCGACGGTGAAGTGAAGCGACTGGTGGGCTGTCGGGTCGAGCAGTACTCGGCCTCCGCGCGCGAGCGCCGAAGTGGTGGCTACGATGTTCGCGGTCGATGCTCCGGTGGACAGGAAGTACGTCCGATCCACGCCGAAAGCGTCGGCGGCGAGTCGCTGAGCCGCGTGTAGAGCCCGGTCCGGCCGATGAAACGAGTCGAGCGATGCGTGCGACCACGACTGGTCGAAGCGTCGGGTCGCACCGAAGAGTCGGTCGAACGTTCCGGCGAGTTCGGGGTCATCGAGGTGGGGCTCACCACCCGATGGCGTCGCGTGGAAATTCGCCCGAAGTGTCGATTGTGCCGCGATCAGCGCATCGCACAACGGAATCCGCGTCACGAAACCTCCTTATATCGTTAGCCTAAGCTAACTGGCATGGAGAGCCGGGGCAACGCCGCGATCGGAGTGGTGGCTGGCTAGACCGTTGTCGGCGGCTCCGGGAGCGTCATGTCCGCGAGGCGGTGCGGATCGAGGATCGACGTGATCGCAACCATCCGACCTTCGTCGACGGTGCAGGCCATGACGCTGATGGGTCTTCCTCCGGGACTCCACGACATGATCCCCGGCTCTCCGTCGACAAGAACGCGTTCGACAACCACGCGCGAGCGTTGACCACGCCGCACAGTGTCGACGACATCGTTCGGCCCGTGCCGCGCTGAGTCCGGTTCTGGCGCGCCTCGCCCTTCTCGACGAGCCCTGCTCGCCAACATCTTGGTGGCGTCGGGCGACTTTGTTCAGTATCGGAGCGATCTCGGCAAACGGGACCGCAAACGTATCGTGCAGGACAAAAGCCAGTCGCTCGTCGGGGCGCAGCGTCTCGAGCACGACCAGGAGCGCCGAGCCGACGTTGTCGGAGAGTACTGCCGCATCCTCGGGTGAATGTTCGTCCGTCCTGGCCACGACCTCGGGGAGGCGCTGATCGATCGAGACTTTACGGCGCCGCGACCTCGATCGCAGCGCGTCGATACAGATCCGGCTGACGATTGTGGTCGACTACGCGTCCAGATCGTCGACCGAATGCCGATCGTGTCGAGTCAGGCGGAGCCACGCCTCCTGGACCGCGTCCTCGGCATCGGCCCGTGATCCGAGCATCCGGTATGCGACCGCGGTCAGGCGCGTTCGTTGCGCGTCGAAACTGTCGGCCAGCCCGTCGTGATCGGAGATCGGTTACCTCTCGTCGATTCGGGTCGTCAGTACTCATGACGGTTCCTCACGACCCCGAGGTAACCATGAAGGAGGTTCTGATGAATGTGACTCTGTGGATCATCACATCCGTGCTCGCCGGTGCGTACACGGTCGGTGCGCTCAGTCAGTTGTTGATGTCGAAGGAGAAGTACCGGTCGCTGGCCGAGAGCCAGCACTGGGTGGACGACTTCAGTGCGGGCCACATCAAGGCGATCGGGACGATCAAACTGGTCGGGGCGATCGGCCTGATCCTCCCTACTGTGGGAGACGTGGTGCCGGTGCTCGTGCCGCTGGCGGCGTGCGGGCTCATGCTATTCATGGCGGGTGCGGCGACGACCCGATTCCGGCGCAGCGAATGGGCGCTGATGGCCGGCGACGTCATGTTCTTGGCGCTCTTCGCGTTCGTCGCGTGGGGGCGCTTCGACCTCGCGCCGTTCATCTGACGGGCATTGCGGCTCCGGCCGGCGGGGATCTCAGAACAGGTCGGCCAGGAACCGACCCGTCACGCTCTGCGGGTTCGCTGCGACGTTCTCCGGAGTGCCGGTCGCGACCACGCGGCCGCCGGCGGCGCCGCCGGCCGGACCCATGTCGATCACGTAGTCGGCGTTGGCGATCAGGTCGAGGTCGTGTTCGATGACGATCACGGTCCCGCCTTGATCGATCAGACGCGCAAGCACGCCGAGAAGTGTTCGCACATCCAATGGATGGAGGCCGACGGTCGGTTCGTCGAAGACGAACACGGCCGCATCCTGGCGGCGGCCGAGATCGGACACCAGTTTCAACCGCTGAGCCTCGCCGCCGGACAGGGCCGGTGTGGCCTCCCCCAGCGTCAGGTAACCGAGACCGACGTCCCGTAGCGCGGTCAGCTTGGTGCGGACCGACGGCAGATCGGTGACGTGAACGTACGCATCGTCGATCGGCATGGCGAGGAGATCGGGCAGGGCGACCTCTCGTTCCTCGGTCGCGGACGCGCGCAGGTGCGCCCACGCCTGCGGGGCGTACCGGCGCCCATGACATTCGGTGCAGTCGATGTCGACGTCGGGCAGGAACTGGACATCGAGCGAGATCTGGCCGGTCCCTTCGCATCGCGGACAGCGCAGAGATCCGGTGTTGTAGGAGAAGTCGGATGCGGTGAGCCCGGCGGTCCGCGCGGAGTCCAGCCGGGCATAGGCTCGGCGGAGGTCATCGAGAGCTCCGGAATACGTGCCGACGGTAGACCGAACGTTGATGCCGATCGGTGTCGCGTCGACGACGTCGACCCGCTCGATCCCGGCATCGTCGATCTCGGTTATGTGCGCGGGCGCTCGCCCTTGCAGCGCCGGGACCAGGCTCTCCAGGACCAGAGTCGTCTTCCCGGAGCCGGACACCCCGGTCACCGCAGTGAGCCTGCCTTTAGGCACCGCGACGTCGAGACTGTGGACGGTATGCACGGGCGCGGTGCGAATCCTGATCTCGCCCGGGTCGAATACCTCGGTCGGGGAACACTTGTCCCGTACGACGACGGTCTGGGTCCCGGTGAGGAATCCGCCGATCCGCGAGTTCGGATCGGCGGCCACGTCATCGACACTCCCCTGCGCGATCACGCGGCCACCGTCACTGCCTGCGCCGGGGCCGATCTCGATGAGATGGTCGACGGCTCGGAGCACCTGCGGGTCGTGGTCGACCATCACGACGGTGTTGCCACCCGCCACGAGGTCGTCGAGGACCCCGTGCAGACCGACGAGATTCGCCGGGTGCAAGCCGATGGACGGCTCGTCGAGGACGTAGAGCACCCCGGTCGTCTCGTTACGGACCGATCGTGCGAGCTGGACGCGCTGGCGCTCCCCGGTCGACAACGAGTCGCCGGCCCGGTCAAGCGTGAGATAGTCCAGGCCGAGGTCCACCAGACGTCGGGCCATTCCGAGCAGTGTCGACATCAAGACCTCGGCCATCGGCCGGAGATCGTCGGGTGCGTGCGTCCGTAAGGTACGCGCCCAGTCGACGACGTCGTGCAGCGCAAGGCCGGTGATCTCGGCGAGGTTCCGACCGTCGATCTGCGGTGTGCGCGCCCCAGGCGACAATCGTGTCCCGGCACAGTCCGGGCAGGTGTGTTCGGACAGGAACCGACTGACCCGGGACAATCGTTTCTCGGTGTCGGCGCGCTTGAGCTCCTCGGTGATCGTCAGGCGCGCGTTGCGGAATGTGAAGTCCAAGTCGTGGACGCCCTTCTTCGAGGTGACCGCGATGTGCTTTTTGACCTCGGGGCCGTCGAGCACGATCTCCTTCTCTTCGGCCGTGAGATCGCGCCATGGGACATCGGTGCGCACTCCCATCTCGCGAACGATCTGCGGCTGAACCCGGAATCCGTAGACCTGCCAGGGGATGACAGCTCCATCGTCGATCGACTTGGTCGGGTCGGGCACGAGCGTCGCGTCGTCGACGAGACGTACAGTGCCGAGACCCTCGCACGTCGGGCACGCCCCGCCGGAGTTGAAGGCCAGCGCCTCGGCTCCAGGCGCGAGGAAGCTCGCACCGCACGTCGGGCAGACGATGGGCACCTCGGCCGCTGCATTGAGAGTCGGCTCCTGGCGGTGTCCGTTCGGGCAGACGTGTGAGGCCAGCCTCGAGAAGATCAACCGCAGCACGTTGAGGAGTTCGGTCGATGTGCCGAACGTCGAGCGCGGCCCGGGCAACGCAGGTCTTTGCCGCAGTGCCAAAGCCGCGGGGACGTGCGAGACCGCATCGACGTCGGCGCGTGGCACCTGGCCGATGCGACGACGGGTATAGGTCGACAGGGCTTCGAGGTAACGCCGCGACCCCTCGGCGTATAGGACGCCCATAGCAAGCGACGACTTACCCGAGCCGGACAGCCCGGCGATGCCGACGAGCCTTCCGAGTGGGATGTCGACGTCCACGTCCCGCAGATTGTGCACGCGGGCGCCACGGATCTCGATGACCGTCGGC
>NZ_JBQEDL010000006.1:35614-63065 GCF_052106715.1 Gordonia sp. (in: high G+C Gram-positive bacteria) | reverse complement strand
CAAGTGGCTCCACTGCGTTGTTGCCCACAATGTTCCACCCTTTCAGGGTGTTCGGCAGCGCGCCAGCTATCGGTCGGTCAGGTCGCATTCGCGTCGAGCAGATCGGAGACACGTGTCGCGGCGGCGATCAGCGACCGGATCAGCTCGTCCCGCTCACGAGGGCCGACCGAGGACCGCAAGACCCCGAGTTGCAGTTCAAATTCGGCAGCCCCGTTCCGGAAGATCGGTGCGGCGAGGTAGCTGATCGGCAAGGATTCGTCCGTTGCGAGGTCGTCATCTCGATATGCGCGGGAGCTCAGTTCGGACA
Organism: Gordonia sp. (in: high G+C Gram-positive bacteria); assembly: GCF_052106715.1. NCBI lineage: Bacteria > Bacillati > Actinomycetota > Actinomycetes > Mycobacteriales > Gordoniaceae > Gordonia > Gordonia sp. (in: high G+C Gram-positive bacteria). The sequence goes on along the minus strand of NZ_JBQEDL010000006.1, from coordinate 62,758 downwards.
GTCTCCGGATGGCAGACCGGCGGATGGACGGATCGATGAGCATCGGGCCGACAGCACCCAGTAGATCGGCGAGAGATTCGACTAGAGATGCGTCCGACGACGCGGGCCGATATGCGACGTAGCCGAACTCGCGGGAGTTGTCGACGAGCATGCGCACCCGATCGGCATCTCTCGCGCGATGAGCCAGCCAAGGCCGCTGTTCAGCCTCCGACCGCCACGCCATGACCGCCGCGCCTGCCGGATACGAGATCGTCAGCGACTGCCCGATACCCAGGCCCGGGACGGGACGAGCCTGCGAATGTGCCTTGGACAGCACCGTCATCCGCCCGTCGGCGACCCGGCTGACCGTGGCGCCGCACGCCGTCGTCGTCACCAGCTCGTCGAGTAATAGGCCGATGTCCGGAGTGATCACCGCAGTGACACCCGCGCCGTGCGGCCCGAGGGCGGTGGCACCCGCGCCGAGCCGGTAGGTGCGGTCGGCATCACGCTCGACCCACCCCGCGTCGTCCAGTTCGGACAAGATCGCCGACATCGTCGGGCGCGGTACGCCGACGGAATCGGCGATCTGGGCGATGGTCAGCGAGGTGTCGGCCGCCGCCAGACACTCGAGGGCATCGACCACTCGACGAGTCGGTGGAGATCCCGGCATGTACTTCACTCCCTTGTCCGAGCAGACCGACAAGGCTAGTGTGAGTCGGTTATTCACATTCTATAAATCGAATACTCGACTCACAAGGAGGACTGGTGCTCGACAGTTTCACACTTGACGGATCGGCCGCAATCGTCACCGGAGCGGGCCGCGGCCTCGGGGCAGCGATCGCCGTCGGTCTCGCGCAGGCGGGCGCCGACGTGGTGATATCGGCGCGCACCGAGTCCGACCTCGCCGAGGTCGTCGCACAGATCGAGGCGGTCGGGAAACGCGCGGTGTCGGTGCCGCTCGACTTCGCGACCGACGACCCCGCCCGATTGGTCGCCGCCGCGGTTGAGGCGTTCGGCCGTCTCGACATCGTCGTCAACAACGTCGGCGGCGCCATGCCCAAGCCGTTCCTCGACACACGAGTCAAGGACCTCGAGCGGGCGTTCTCTTTCAACGTCGGTACCGCGCACGCGCTTTCGCTCGCGGCGGTCCCGGTAATGCTGGAGAGCGGTGGCGGGTCGATCATCAACATCACCTCGTCGATGGGTCGGCTCGCCGGTCGTGCGTTTCTCGCGTACGGGACCGCGAAGGCAGCGCTCGCCCACTACACGCGGCTGGCTGCCGAGGACCTCGCGCCCAGGATCCGCGTCAACGCGATCGCCCCCGGCTCGATACTGACCTCGGCACTGAGCTACGTCGCCGACAACGACGCGATGCGAGCCGAGATCGAGTCCAACACTCCGATGCGTCGGATCGGCAGTCCGGACGAGATCGCGGCGACCGCGGTCTATCTCGCCAGTCCGGCGGCCGGCTACGTGACCGGAAAGATCATCGAGGTCGACGGCGGATTGGAAGCCCCCAACGTCGCCCTGCCCATTCCCGACCTGTGAGGACTGCCGGTGCCCCTTCTCGAGACCGTTCGTGAGATCGAACAGCTGAAGTACCGGTACCTGCGTGCCGTCGACACCAAGGACTGGGACGCGCTGGCGACGACGCTGACCGAAGACGTTCGCACCGCTTATGGAACGCAGACGGGCGGCCGCGAGTTGTCGTTCACCGACCGCGATGCCGTGCTCACGTACCTCCGTGAGGCGGTGGGCGGATCCATCATCACCGAGCATCGCGTGGACCATCCGATAATCGAGGTGGACGGCGGAACTGCTACCGGCAGTTGGTATCTACAGGATCGAGTTCTGGTCCCAGAGTTCGACACGGTGATCGTTGGAGCCGCGTTCTACGCGGACGAGTACCGACGGACCGACGCTGGCTGGCGGATCAGTAGAACCGGGTACGAGCGGACTTTCGAGGCGATCGGCAGTCTGTCGGCAGGTGGATGGAAGGTGCATCCGGGTCCGGCGAGCCACTGACTTCCGATGGCGAGTAGGTTCACAGTCCATGGTCGACCGAATCGCAAGCGCTTCCGATGGGACGTTCGACCGGAGGTTCGTCGACGAGTTCGACGTGCTTCTGCAGTGGCGGCGGGACGTCCGGCGGTTCCGCACCGATCCCCTCGCCCCGGGGCTCCTCGACGAGATCATCGCGTCCGCGGAACTCGCGCCGTCGGTGGGCAACAGCCAACCGTGGCGTTGGGTCGACGTTCGCTCGGCGCAGCCGCGCGCGATGATCACTGCCTCGTTCGAGCGGTGCAACGCCGAAGCGCTCGACGGCTACCGGGGCGATCGCGCGCGGCAGTACGCTGCGCTCAAATTGTCCGGTCTCCACGACGCGCCGATACATCTGGCGGCGTTCTGCGCGGTCACCGTCGATCAGGGTCACGGTCTAGGACGACGCACGATGCCGCAGACCCTCGAATACTCGGTCGCCACCGCGGTCTCGACCCTGTGGCTGGCAGCGCGCGCCCGCGGAGTCGGCGTCGGCTGGGTGTCCATCGTCGATCCCGACGAGGTGATCGACGCGCTGGGAGTTCCAGACGACTGGTCGCTCGTGGCATACCTGTGCATCGGATACCCCGAATCCGGCGACGACGTCCCCGCACTCGAACGCGCCGGATGGCAGGCTCGCACCGACGCCCGGACGCGGTACCGGGTGGTCTAGCACCGGTGGTCAAGAGATTCCGTGCGAGGCTGCATCAACCGGCGGACTGAACCGGCATCTCCTTCAACTCACGCAACGCGGTACGCAGGCCCCGGCGCTTACCCGTTACCGGGTCGACTCCGAACTGCTGCTGGACGCCGTCGCGTACGGCGAACCGCAACTCGGACGCGGTTTCCGGAGCATCGTCGGACGTCGCCTTCAAGAATGCGTTCGGCAGCGCGAGCTTCGCGATCGTCCGGAACGACTGGTAGTACTGCACGAATAGCGACCCCGTCGTATACGGGAGGTCGTACTTCTCGCACAATTCGCGGACCCGGACGCCGATCTCCTCGTACCGATTGCTCGGCAGGTCCGGGTACATGTGGTGCTCGATCTGGTGGCTGAGATTGCCGGTGGCGAACCGCATCATCGGGCCGGCATTGATGTTGGCCGATCCCAACATCTGCCGCAGATACCAGCGCGCCTGATCTTCGGTCTCGTACTCCTCGATCGTGAACTTCTCGGCTCCGTCCGGGAAGTGACCACAGAAGATCACCATGTACGTCCAGTAGTTTCGGACGATGTTGGCGGTGACGTTCGCGGTGATCGTCGTCTTCCAGTTGGGTCCGGACAGAGCGGGGTAGACAAGGTAGTCCTTGGCCGTCTGCTTACCGACTTTGCGAGCGATGATCCGGAGATCCTTCAACGCCTGCCTGAGCGTCTTCTCCTTGTTCCGCAGCTTCTCAGTCTCCACATGGTGCAGCGCGACGCCGAACTCGAAGAACGTGCCGAGCATCAGGTTGTAGAAAGTGTTGCCGACATTCCACCATTCCCAGGGCTGATCCCTGGTCACACGCAGGATTCCGTACCCGACGTCGTCGTCGAGTCCGACGACGTTCGTGTACTTGTGATGGACGAAATTGTGCGAGTGCTTCCACTGCACGCTCGGACACGTGCTGTCCCACTCCCACGACGACGAATGGATCTCGGGATCGTTCATCCAGTCCCACTGGCCGTGCATCACGTTGTGGCCGAGTTCCATGTTCTCGATGATCTTCGCCGCCGACAGCGCCGCCGCGCCCAGAACCCATGCCGGCTTCCGGTTGCTGAACATCAGCGCGACGCGACCGGTGGCCGCCAGGCCTCGTTGCAGGGCGATAGTGCGACGGATGTATCGAGCATCCTCCTCTCCGCGCGACTCCTCGATGTCGCGACGAATCTGGTCGAACTCGGCGCCGAGCGCCTCTATGTCGGCGTCGGTCAGGTGTGCATACTGATCGATGTCGGTGATGGCCATACTTTTCGCCCCCTATAGGTCGATGGTGCACTCGCCGGAGACACTGCTCACGCAGGTCTGGATTCGTTCACCTTCGCGGTGTTCGTCGCCGCTCCGGAGGTCGCGTACGTAGCCGCCGGCGAGCGGCACCACACAGGTCTGGCAGATCCCCATTCGGCATCCGAACGGCATCTGTATGCCGAGATCCTCTCCGGCTTCGAGAATGGTTGTCGCACTGTCGATCTCGGCGGACTTGGCCGACTTGGTGAAGGTGACGGTCCCGCCCTCGCCGCCAACGTCGGTACGTGCGATGGCGAAGCGCTCGATGTGGAGGTGATCGCGCATTCCTGCGGCGGAGAAGAACTCCTCCACCGAATCGAGCAGCGCAACCGGTCCGCACGCCCAGCAGATCCGATCACGCCAGTCGGGGACGCGGGAATTGAGTTTTGCGGTATCGAACTTGCCTTGATCGCGTGTCAACTGGAGTCGGAGGTCGTATGACTCCATCTCGGAGTCGAGGCCTTCGAGTTCGTCGAGAAAGATCACGTCCTGCTTACTCGGCGCCGAGTGGATGTGGACGACGTCGACGGTCGCGGCCTGCGCCCGGATCGATCGCAGCATCGCCATCACGGGCGTGATCCCGCTGCCCGCCGTCACGAAGAGAATCTTGTCGGGCAGCGGATCGGGTAGATGGAAGTCACCTTTCGGCGCCGCGAGTCGGATGATGGTTCCCGACGCCACTCCGTCGACCAGATGAGTGGAGAGGAAGCCGTCTGGATTGGCTTTGACGGTGATGGTGATGATGTCGTCAATCGCATCGCCGATTGACGTCAGCGAGTACGAGCGCCAATGCCAGCGGCCGCCGACCTGCAGGCCGATTCCGACGTACTGGCCTGCGCGGTACGTCGATGGAAAGCCCCAACCGGTTCGAATACTGACGGTGGCCGAGTCCTCGGTCTCTCGCGTGACGGCGAGGATCTCGCCCCGCAGTTCGCGCGCCGACCACAGTGGGTTGATCAGGTGCAGGTAGTCGTCGGGTAACAGAGGTGTGGTCGCTCGAGCGAGCAGGCCGCGCACGATATTGGCGGTAGGGGTCTTTGCCTCCACGCCCGCAGCGGGACGTTTGCTCCACTTCAGCAGATCCACATGAACTCCGATCCTGGACTGATCCCGACTCTACACGGCCGACAGTGGCCCGGATCACAGTTGCGGACCGGGTTGGCTGCCCTGCGTCAGGTTGTGACGAAGCCCTTCTGCACCAGCCAGTCGCGGGCGACGTCGGCCGGTTCGCGACCGTCTACGTCGACCTGACGGTTGAGCTCGACCATCTCTTCAGAGGTGAGTGCATCGAGGACCGGTTTGGTTACCACCGCGAGCGACGGATAGGCGTCCGCCGTCTCCTTCCGCATGGTCAAGGCGGCGTTGTAGTGCGGGAAGAACGACTTATCGTCGTCCAGGATCGAGAGGTTCAACGCCTTGATGCGACCGTCGGTGGTGAAGACCTCGCCGAATGCGCAGTTCCCGTTCGCTGTCGCCTGATAGATGATGCCGGTCTGCAGAATCTGAGTCTGGGCCGCACCCGGATCGAAGCCGTATGCGGCCGCCATGCCGGGGAAACCGTCCTGTCGACTGCGGAACTCGGTCTCCAGGCACGTCGTAGCGGCGGCCGGATTCTGCTTCACCAGATCTGCGTACTGCGAGATCTTCGTGACTCCGAGCTTACGAAGATTCGACTGGTTCACCGCCAGCGCATACGTGTTGTCCAGCGGCGCCGGGTTGACCCAGACGACGTCGTTCTCCGCGAGATCCTCGTCGCGTACTGCCTCGAACTGTTTGGCGACGTCGGGAATCGGCTTCTCGTTGCCGAGATAGTTGATCCAGCCGGTGCCGGTGTATTCGATGTTCAGGTCTACCTGACCCGCGAGCATCGCGTCCCGCGCCGAGTTGGAGCCCTGGATATTGGTCAGGTCGCGTACGTCCGCTCCCGCCGCGGCCACCGTGAACTCGAGGATGTAGCCGAGGATCACCTGTTCGGTGAAGTCCTTGGATCCCACGGTGAGCTTCGCACCCTTCAGATCCTCGTGCTCGGTGATCGAGCCGGGTTTCACCGGCAGTGGCAGTGCGCCGCCGGACTCCAGCCCGCACGCCGATCCGACCGCTATGGTGAGCGCGCCGACGAGGACGACGGTTAACGCGCGGAGCCAGTGCGTCCTCGGCTTCATCGCAGCCCCTTCGGTCCGAGAAAGCGTTCGGCGAGCGCGCCACACCAGTCGACGATCAACGCCAAACACACCGCCAGAATCGCGCCGAGGATCAACGTCACGTTATCGCGCAGCTTGTAACCGGTGTCGATCAGGATTCCGAGTCCGCCCGCGTCCACGAGGAAGCACAGTGTCGCGGTACCGACCGCGAGCACCAGTGAGGTGCGAAGCCCGGCGAGAATGAAGGGAATCGCCAACGGGAACTCGACGATGCCGAGGATCTTCGACTCGGACATGCCCTGGCCGCGCGCGGCGTCGACCAAGGACGGATCGACCTCGTCGAAACCGAGAATGCTGTTCCGTAGAACCGGTAGCAGTGAATAGAACGCGACTGGGAGAACGCCGATCCAGAACCCGGTCGTGGCGGTCCAGAGGAAGAACAGGACGAGCAGACCGATCGCGGGGGCAGCTTGGCCGATGTTCCCGACGCCGATGAGAAGCGGAGCCATCCACCGGAATCTCCGCCGCGTCACCAGGACGGCGAGTGGGACGGAGATGAACAGCACGATCGCGGTGATCGCCACTGTGAGTGCGAGGTGTTGAACGACGAGCTGCCAGATGTATGACGCGTTGAGCGTGGCCTTCTGGGTATCGGTCAGGTCGTGCGAGAACGCCCAGATGAGCGCGCCGGCGGCCAGTAGGACGACGATCACCGGCTGCGCCCACAGCTGGACGACGCCTGCCCGTCCCGACTTCGCCTCGGCGGCGGCTGTCGTTGTCATCGACGTGGGCCCTCAGTCGTCGGCTCGGGTACGTCGTCGGACGCCGCCAACGGATCGGCGATCGGCGGATTGCCCTCGTGCTCCTCGCGCAGTGATCGGATCGTGTCGACGAGGGTCTCGATGGTGATGACGCCGACGTATCGGCCGCGGGCGCCTGTCACCACCGTCGCCGCGTTCCGTTCGGCGAGGATCGCCTCGAGCGCATCCTGCAGCGTGGATGCCGTCGTGACGATCTCGCCGAGCGGCAGCCCGACCCCCTTGAGCGAGGTCACGCCGTTGAGGTGCTCACGGTCGGTCCACCGTACCGGGCGGTCGCGATCGTCGAGGATCACTCCCCACGTGTCGATCCGGGCCGAGAACTCCGCGACGTCGTCTCCCTCGTGAGCGGTCGGACGGTGCTCGATCTCCACGTCGCGCACGCGCATCAAGTTGAGTTGCTGCAGGGCCGCGCCGCGTCCGACGAAACCTTCGACGGTCTCGTTCGCGGGATTGGCGAGGATCGCCTCCGGCGTGTCGTACTGCAGCACGCGAGACTGGTCACCGAGGACGGCGATCCGGTCCCCGAGCTTCACTGCCTCGTTGAAGTCGTGTGTGACGAATACGATCGTCTTGCGCAGTTCGGCCTGCAATTGCATCAACTCGTCTTGCAGCAAGCCGCGCGTGATGGGGTCGACGGCGCCGAACGGCTCGTCCATCAACAGGACCGGAGGATCTGCCGCGAGCGCTCGTGCGACGCCGACTCGCTGTTGCTGGCCGCCGGAGAGTTGGCGCGGAAAGCGGTCGCCGAACTGCTCGGGATCGAGCCCGACGAGGTCCAGTAGCTCGGTGACTCGCTCGGAGATCCGAGCACGCTTCCACTTCAGTAGTTTCGGGACGACGGCGATGTTCTGCGACACCGTCATATGCGGAAACAGTCCGCCCTGCTGGATGGCGTAGCCGATGCTCTGGCGCAGCTTGTTCGCATCGAGCGACAGCGCGTCGCGGCCACCGATGGTGATCGTTCCCGACGTCGGCTCGATCAGCCGGTTGATCATCCGCATCGTCGTCGTCTTGCCGCTGCCCGACGGCCCGACGAACACCACGATCTCCCCCGCCGGGATGGTGAGGGACACGTCGGCGACCGCCGGGACCTTTTGCCCGGGGTAGGTCTTGGACACGTGATCGAGGACGATCTCGACTCCGGAGATGTCGTTGCCGGATTCTTCTGGATTCGCGCTCAACGGATTCCCTTCGAAGTCGTGAGTCGTCCGATCACCACGTAGATCCCGTCGAGGATCAGAGCCAGGACGACGATGAGGACGGTGCCGGTGAGAGCCTGAGGGACAGCCGTCGGGCTGCCCACCCGGGACAGGCCGGAGAAGATCAGGTTTCCCAGGCCTGGGCCCTTCGCGTATGCGGCGATCGCAAGAATTCCCATCGCCATCTGTGTGCTGACGCGCATCCCGGTCAGAATCGACGGCCACGCCAAACGCAATTCGACGCTTGTCAGCACACGAAATCGGTTCATTCCGATCCCACGCGCCGCATCGGTGATCGACGGGTCGACGGCGCCGAGGCCGACAATCGTGTTCCGAACAATCGGAAGAAGCGAATAGAGCGTCAACGCGATGACGGTCGGCGGCACGCCGAGACCGAGAATCGGAATGAGTAGCCCGAGGAGGGCGAAGGAGGGAACCGTGAGAATCGTGCTCGACAATGCTGTCGCCAGTGCCGATCCCGCAGGACTTCGGTAGACGAGGATACCGACACCGACACCGATGACAGTGGCCAGCAGCAGACATTGGAGGACTGCACTCACGTGCAGATAAGAATCGACCGCGAGCTGCGATCTGCGATTGCTTATGAATTCCCAGATGTCGTTCAGTGGAGGCCCCCTCTATTTGAGAGTCACACTAGACCACACTCAGGCCCAGTCCTGCCCAGTCGAGCTATATCGGCGCGCCCAGATCAGGACGTCGAGTCGCTACTGGCGTCCCCTCGGTGGTTTCAACGCCGCCAGTTCGGGTACCCGACCGGCGTCGTCTGCTTGGCGACGACACGATGCCGATCGCGCAGATCTGGTCGACGATCGCCGGCGAGTTCGACTCGTCATTTGCCGAGGCTCATCCCTTTTCTCGGCCCGGGTCCGCGTACAGGCATTCGACACACAGGAGGGTCCGTTTCTCACCAGACGCAGAGGCGGTTCATCTCGCCGCCGATGGGTACTCAACGACAATGATGTCAGCAGACGGTCCGACCGGACGCTCTCGCACGCGCAGCACGCTACGCGGGAGCCGTCGGCGCGGTGGCGGTGATCGCCTCTCTTGGTCTTCGTCGTCACCGGTGGACAACACGCAGCTGTCGCCGCCGTAGTTCCGGGCGCGTTCGGCGTAGGCGGATTGGGCGCGCTGTACGCGGGGTTCATCGCGTTACGGTGCGGACACACTTGGGTGTATTGGCAGGGTGTCGCGTGGGGCTTGTTCGCGTTGATGCTGGTCGCACTACCGCTCCCGATGGTTGCTCGATGAACGCCTCCGTGAGCGCGGGAATTCGCCGTCGGTCGGCCTCTGCGACACCTGTTGCCCGATGTTTGTCGGTGCCGATTCGGGGGTACGCCCACATGAAGGCGACGTACTCGCACAACTATGGGAGGTTTCTTCGATGACTGTCGAACCGACTCCGGGCGGCGGACCATGGACCGAGCATGACGGCCCGCCCGATCCAGTTCGAGAGCATGTCCCTTCGGCGACGATCCGGCCGTTGAAGGCACTGGGGATCGTGGGCTACATCGCTCTTCTTCTCGCAATCGCACTGCTCGCCGTGACGATCGCCGCCGCCGCGCTGGACATGATGCTGGCGCCATGGATAGCGGCGACTGTGGTCTGCGGGATCATCGGCATCGGCGCCCTGGTGTTCGCGCGCACACGATTGGTTGCCACCCGCGCCCTTGATCGGCCGGGCCACGATCCCATCGTCCCCGAGGTCAGTGCGGAGGAAGCCGCGGAGTACGAGAGCGAGTTTCACGTGGCTCGACCGCGGTCGGACAACACGTAGCGCACAACGAGCATCGGAGGTGTGTGTCATGGCCACATCGCACGAGGTCAAGCACCCTCATATCCAGGCGAAGCCCGGACGACCTCCCGGCTTTCTGCACCACCCTCGTTGACCGGTTTGCGAGCGTGTTCACCGCCGCTCGCCTATGAACAGAAGGAGGAACCACACGATGATCGGGCAACCCAAGTACCTCGACGCGAATGACGCTGAAGCGCTGGTCGCGACCCTTCAGGCGCGGTTGAGCGCACTCAACGATCTGCACCTGACTCTCAAACACGTGCACTGGAATGTGGTCGGTCCTTCGTTCATCGGTGTGCACCAGATGATCGATCCGCAAGTCGAGACGGTCCGCGGATTCGCTGACGGCCTCGCCGAACGGATCGCAGCACTTGGTGGGACGCCCTTCGGCACGACGGCGGCGATCGCCGAGAATCGTACGTGGGACGACTACAGTCTCGGACGCGACACCGTCACCGCACACCTTGCGGCGCTCGATGTGGTCTACGCCGGTGTCATCGGATCCCATCGCGCAGCGATCGAATTGGCCGGGAAGATCGACCCAGTGTCCGAGGACATCCTGATCGGACAGACCGGCGCGCTCGAGAAGTTCCAATGGTTGATGCGTGCTCACCTCGAAGATGCCGCTGGCGACATCCCGCATTGGGCGCAATCGACTGAGGCAGGAGCGGCGTCCACTGCGCGTTGAACGCTACGCACTTTCCTACCTGCTTCGTCTAGAACCTCAGTTGCGGGTTGAGTTGTTTCGGGATGCTCGCGCGCTGCGCGCATTAGCATCCTCGACCGCTTCCACCAACTGTGCCTTGCGCATGCTGGAACGTCCACGGATGTCCAACTCTCGCGCGATCTCCACGAGGTGCGCCTTCGTCGACTCGGCGTCGACTCCGGAGTGGCTCTTGCCCGATGCATTCGGTCCACCGCTCTTGTCGCGCTCATCGGACGGTCCCCGAGACGACTTCGCGACCCACTTGTCGCCCACCCGCTCGAACGAGTGCTTCAGTGCGGCGTACGCGACGCGATGAGCGCTCTCCTCCGAGTCGTACTCCTTCATCGCACTGTCATGAGCCTCCGCGAATGTGTGCTGAGCTTTTACCGACGAACGTGCGACGGTGTCGGGCAGTTCAGATCTGCGCGGGCTACCGTGCTTGTCTGTCTTGGGCATTGTGATCCTCCTCGTTGCTTAGGGCTGGACCGGGTTTCTCGATCAACCGGGGTGGGTCTCGCCGCCGATCGGCGAGAGCACCTCACCTGTGTAATAGGACGACAGCAGTGACGACGCGAAGAACACGTACGACGGCGCGATCTCGTCAGGTTGGGCGGCCCGACCGTAGGGTGCCTGCTCGCCGAAGTGCTCGACTTTCTGACCCGGAAGCGTCGCCGGGATGAGCGGCGTCCACACTGGTCCGGGTGCGACGCAGTTGACGCGGATCTTTCGATCGAGCAACGCCTGTGCGAGCGACTTCGTGAGAGTGTGTACTGCGCCTTTGGTCGCCGCATAGTCGATCAGCGTCTTATTCCCACGAAGGCCGTTGACGGAGCCGGTGTTGATAATCGCTCCCCCGGGCGTCAGATGGTCGAGCGCTGCCCTGGTCGTGTGAAAGTAGCCGTCGATATTCACGGCGAACGTTCTGTTCCACTGGTCGTCGGTCAACTCCTGGAGGTCGTCGACAGGTGCCTGGTATGCGACGTTGTTGACCAGTACGTCGAGGCCGCCCAAATCTGTCACCGTCCGGCTGACCAGTTCGGCGCAATGTCTGGAGTCAGCGAGGTCGCCCGGATAGGCGACGGCCCGCCGCCCCTGCTCCTCGACGAGCTCGACCGTCTTGGCCGCATCGTCGTGTTCAGACAGGTAGGCGATGGCTACGTCGGCGCCCTCTTTTGCGAACGCCACGGCTACCGCCCGGCCGATTCCCGAATCGCCGCCGGTGATGAGGGCGCACTTGTCCGCCAACAGGCCACGCCCACTGTAGGAACGCATCTCGTCGTGCGGTTGGTCGTCCATCTGCGACGTGTACCCGGGGTAGTCGGCCACTCCTGAGTTTCCTGGGTCCGGATCGGTGGCCGGGTTGCCGAGGTCATGATTCTGCGGGTCCATGTCTGAGGGAGTTCCCTCCACGGTTTCAGCGCAAACATCATCTCGGTCCGGCGGGAACATCCAGTACGTTCGGACTGATGGACCCAGACGTGACAATAGTCGGCGTCATGGCCGACTCAGGTATTCCGAGCCGATGGATCGGGACGGCGAGATCCCGCTCGGGAAGCAAGCACCGAGTCTGATGGAGCGGTACGGCTGGGATGTCGTCGTATACCTGTCGGACCTGACGCACAGACGCGGCGGGAAACCCGTGCTGTTCGGAGGGTGTGATCAGACCGAGGCCGTGATCGTCTTCGTGCCGGCCCTCGGCGTGTGGAGGCAGCCTGCTCGAATCGTGCGGGTAATACAGGACCTCCTTGCGGCCGGATCCGCAGGGTGGCCGCCGCCGGTCGACGACATGTACATGCCTGCGTCCGGAGTCTCTGGCCCGGTGGCGCACCTCCGGATGCTCACCGGGATGATGCACAGCAACCGTCCGAGCGGAATGTTGGGCGCTTTGTGCGAAACGGACTTTGGACCCGCCCATCGCCCGCGCAATCGTCGGGTCACGCCCTCGACAACACGTCGACCACGATCACCGTGTGGTCTGCAGTAGCGCTCATGCACCTGCTGCTCGTGGTCGGGCTCACGGTGCTGGCATTCGTGATCGTCGACGCCGGGTACTTCGCGGGTCAGCTGGGTCATCCGGCGGGGATGGCCCAATACGTGCGGCTCGGCTGGTTCGCCGCCTCTGTCGGCACGATGACCGGCGCGCTGGGCTCCAACTTCGACAGCGAAGAATCGGGCGAGAAGCCACATTCAGTAAACGGTGGTACGAGCGTCGAAAGCTCCTCGAAGACTACGACCGTAGAGGCAGTGTCACCGAGCCGGGGCGGTCCGCGGGCGATGGCTCGCGCACGACGTCTCTGCGCGCGCAATTGACAGGGATTCCGGCGCTGTCTAGTTTTGGTAACAGGTGTTACCAATTAGTCAGCTCGACTCCGCGAGACAGAGGCCAGGCCGATGAGTGTCGTCATCCCCCGCAGACATCCCGATTCTCCGGCGCGCGTCCCCGTCGGCGTCGACGCTTTCGCCCGTGTCCTGCGCATCCACCCCGTCAGCGATGCGCAGTTCGCCCGGTTCGGCGAGGCACTCACCGAGGGCGACCCATTGATGGACGACGTTGTCGAGAAGATGATCGCGGGCGCCGGGGTCGGTGCACTGCGACCGCTGTTCGAGCAAGCGCTCGAGAGCGGCATCGACGCAGTGCCCGATGCGCCCGATTTCTTGCGGGCGTTCTTCGACGTCGTCGAGCGCACCCCGGACTGGGTCGATGGCGACCGACTCGAAGTCGCGGCACACACCATGAACGGCGGTGGATGCGACGGTCTCTACATCGCCCGGGACGTCGCACTGGTCGGCGGTTATGCGTTCTCTGGCTTCAATCAGACCCTGCTTCGTACGGGAGCGCTCGAGAAGGGGTCGAACTCACGGTTCGCCGAGACCTCACAGTGGGCTCTGGACGTCATCGCCGAGGGCGGCCTCCGCATACTCGGCGTCGGATACCGGTCGACGCTGCGCGTGCGTTTCATCCACTCGCTCGTCCGCCGTCACGTCGCCGCGATGGACGACTGGGACTCGATGCGGTGGGGCCTGCCGATCAACCAGACCGATATGGCTGCGACCATCGTCGGCTCGCTGATCGCGCCGATGGTCGGCGGCCTGGGCATGGGGCTGATCAACACCCCTTCCGAATATCAGGCGGTCGCACATCTCACCCGGTACGTCGGGTGGCTGATGGGCGTCGCCGACGAGTTTCTACCCGTCGACTTCCGGGACGGAATCCGGATCCTCCATCACACGTCGGCTGCGCTCTCCACCCCGGATGAGACCTCGGCCCAATTGGCTCGCCCGATGGCCGACGACCCGATGTCGTGGAACTATCCGACTTTCGAGCGGGCGCGCCGCCGGATTGCGCGGTCGCAACACCTGTCGATCAGCGCCTTCTTCCTCGGCCCCGCTGCGATGAAGACGCTCGGCTTACCGACTCGCACTCTCCCCTGGTACCCGATCATCCGAATTCCGGTGAATCTCACGCGATCGATTGCTGCGCTCCTGCCGGGCGGTCGGCTCCGTGCCTCCGTCCGCGGCCGCAACCAACAATTGCGTTTCATGCGGACGATGGAGGAGACACCCGTCACTATCGGTGAGACCACTCAACTGTCACAGCACGCCGCCTGATCTGCGAATACTCTGCCCTCCGTCTGGCCGTGACGGAGGGCAGAGTGCTGTTCGCACCCGATGTCCGACTTTATTTAGCTGAAGGCAACTAATAGTGTTCGTCGCCTCACGACTGTGAAGAGGGCGACCATGAACGACATACACGCGGACGAGGTGTTCGCCGATGACGTTGCGGGCATGTATCGAGACCTCACGAGGATCACTCGCGTACTGCGCGCCAAGGCCTCGCGGGTCGGACTCACCGCGAGCGCCGCGGCGGGCCTGTGGACGATCATCAACAACGACCCCATCCGGGTGACTGCGCTGGCGGAGGCCGAATCGGTGTCGGCGCCGACCATGTCGAAGATCGTCGCGAGTCTCGTCGAACGCGGCTACGTCGCACGCGTTGAAGACCCCGACGACGCTCGCGCGAAGCTTGTGCAGCCCACCAGTGAGGGTCGTGCGGTCATCGCCGACATGCGTCTGGCTCGCTCCCGCGCACTGGCCGGCGCACTGGAGTCGATGTCTCCCGCCGAACGCGACACCGTGGAGACCGGGCTGCGCCTGCTGTCTGCCGCTCTCGCCCCTGGACTCGAAGACCGTAACCGACCGAAGGACGCCACCGCATGAACTCCGCCGCCACGGCGACACAGTCCGCCGACGCAGATCCGCACTACAAATGGATCGCACTGTCGAATACGACTCTCGGCATGCTGATCGCGACGATCAACAGTTCGATCGTGCTCATCGCGCTCCCCGACATCTTCAAAGGCATCGGGCTCAACCCGCTGACCCCGTCCAACACCAGTTACCTGCTGTGGATGATGATGGGCTTCCTCGTCGTCACCGCCGTCCTGGTGGTCAGCTTCGGCAGGCTTGGCGACATGTTCGGCCGCGCTCGCATGTACAACATGGGCTTCCTGATCTTCACGATCTCGTCGATCTTCCTCGCGATCACGTGGTTCGACGGCGCTGAGGCAGCCATCTGGCTGATCGCGTGGCGCGTGGTCCAGGGGATCGGCGGAGCGTTCTTGATGGCCAACTCGTCAGCCATCCTGACAGATGCCTTCCCAGCTCATCAGCGCGGACTCGCGATGGGCATCAACGGCGTCGCGGCGATCGCCGGCTCGTTCCTTGGCCTGCTCGTCGGCGGCCTCCTGGCGCCGATCCAGTGGCACTTCATCTTCCTCGTCTCCGTCCCGTTCGGACTCGTCGGCACCGTGTGGGCCTATCTCAAACTCCGTGACACCGGTGTCCGTACGAAAGCAAAGATGGACTGGTGGGGAAACCTCACGTTCGCGATCGGTCTCATCGCGATCCTGGTCGCCATCACCTATGGCATCCAGCCGTACGGCGATTCCGACATGGGCTGGAGTAACCCGCTCGTTCTCGCGGGACTCATCGGCGGATGCGTGGTCTTGGCGATCTTCGTGTGGATCGAGACACAGGTGGACAGCCCCCTCTTCGAACTCAGTCTGTTCGCCAACCGTTCGTTCACCGCGGGCAACGCTGCGAATCTGATGGGGTCGATCGGCCGCGGCGGACTCCAGTTCATCCTGATCATCTGGTTGCAGGGCATCTGGTTGCCCCAGCACGGATACGACTATTCGCAGACTCCGTTGTGGGCGGGTATCTACATGGTCCCGATGACGATCGGCTTCCTGCTCGTCGCTCCGGTGTCGGGTGCACTATCTGACAAGCTGGGCACCAAGTGGTTCACCACCATCGGAATGCTGATTACCGCGGGCACCTTCGTCGCCCTCATCATGCTGCCTGTCGACTTCGCCTACCCCGCATTCGCGCTGGTGCTCCTGATCAACGGCGTCGGCATGGGGTTGTTCGCCTCGCCGAACCGCGCCGAAGTGATGAACTCGCTGCCCGCGTCATCGCGCGGATCGGGCGCGGGCATGATGACGACGTTCCAGAACGCGGCCATGGTCCTGTCCATCGGCCTGTTCTTCTCGCTCATGATCGCGGGCCTCTCGTCCAGCCTGCCCGACGCAATGTTCTCCGGGCTCACCGAGAACGGCGTACCTGCCGATCAAGCGAACGCGGTGGCGAATCTGCCGACCGTCGGCATCCTGTTCGCGGCGTTCCTCGGCTACAACCCGATCCAGGAACTGCTTGCGGGGAGCGGTTCGATGCCCGGCGTTGACATGGGCCACCTGACCGGCCTGGACTTCTTCCCGCATCTGATCTCCGACCCGTTCGCCGACGGTCTGGCCGCAGCGTTCTGGTTCGCCGTGATCTGCTGCGTCCTGGGCGCGATCTTCTCGCTGTTCACCGGCAGCGGAAAGTCGAAGGCCACGGACGTCGACCTCCCAACCGAGCCGCACCACCACGAATCGGTCGGCGAGGAATTCGCTGCGACCGCTGCGAGTGCGACCGGCGAGTCGCCGTCCGAGTTGATTGAGTGACCGCTGTTCGCCAGGCCGTTCACCCGAGCCCGTGAGCAACGCCCGAACGGCCGATCACGCACCCGCGTAGGCGGCAAGATGCTCGCCTGTCAGCGTCGATCGACCTGCGACGAGGTCGGCGGGCGTGCCCTCGAAGACCACGCGGCCGCCGTCCTGCCCGGCGCCTGGGCCGACGTCGATGATCCAGTCCGCATGCGCCATGACAGCCTGGTGGTGTTCGATCACGATCACCGATTTGCCTGCATCGACGAGGCGATCGAGCAGTCCTAGCAACTGATCGACGTCGGCGAGGTGCAGGCCGCTCGTCGGCTCGTCCAGCATGTAGGTCGTCGCCTTGTCGGCCATCGCGGTCGCCAGTTTGATGCGCTGCCGTTCACCGCCGGACAGCGTCGTCAGCGGTTGGCCGAGCCTCAGGTACCCGAGCCCCACCTCGTGCAGACGGACGAGGATCTTGTGGGCGGACGGCGTGCGAGCATCCCCGCCTGCGAAGAAGTCGAGGGCTTCATCGACGGACATGGACAGCACTTGGCTGATGTCCCGTCCGTCCACGTGGTAATCGAGGACATGCGCATCGAAGCGTCTGCCTTCGCAGTCGTCGCACACAGTCGCGACCCCCGCCATCGTCGCCAGATCGGTGTAGATGACGCCGTTGCCTTTGCACGTCGGGCACGCGCCCTCCGAGTTCGCGCTGAACAGTGCGGGCTTGACGCCATTGGCCTTGGCGAACGTCTTACGGATCGGATCGAGCAGACCTGTGTAGGTTGCGGGATTACTCCGCCGGGATCCGCGGATCGCCGTCTGGTCGATCGTGACGACGTCGGCCGATGCAGGCATGCTGCCGTGGATGAGCGAACTCTTGCCCGAGCCGGCGACTCCGGTGACGACCACGAGGACACCGAGGGGTACATCGACGTCGACGTCGCGCAGATTGTTCGCCGATGCGCCACGGATCTCGATGACGCCGGTCGGCGCGCGGAATTCACTCTTGATGGAACTCCGATACCCGAGGTGACGTCCGGTCAGTGTCAGGCTCGCCTCGAGTCCGGCCACGTCGCCCTCGTAGCAAATCTGCCCGCCGTCCGCGCCCGCCCGGGGGCCGATGTCGACGGCGTGATCGGCGATCGCGATGGTCTCGGGCTTGTGCTCGACGACGAGGACCGTGTTGCCCTTGTCGCGTAGACGAAGCAACAAGGCGTTCATTCGGGCGATGTCGTGTGGGTGGAGTCCGATCGTGGGCTCGTCAAACACGTAAGTCACGTCGGTCAATGCGGAGCCAAGATGGCGAATCATCTTGGTGCGCTGCGCCTCTCCCCCGGACAAGGTGCCCGTCGGCCGGTCGAGCGCGAGGTAGCCGAGCCCGATCTCCACGAAAGACTCCAGAGTGCCGCGCAGCTTGTCCAGAAGTGGCGCCACACTCGGATCCGACAGGCGGCCGACCCACGCCGCGAGGTCGGAGATCTGCATAGCGCACGCGTCGGCGATGCTCACCCCGTCGACACGGCAGTCGCGAGCATGCGCGGCCAGACGGGTCCCACCGCACTCGGGGCAGGTGTCGGCGGTGACCGCACGTTCGATGAACGCCCGGATATGCGGCTGTACCGAATCGATGTCTTTGGACAGCATCGACTTGCTGATCCTGGGTATCAGACCCTCGTAGGTGATGTTGATGCCGTCGACTCTGATCTTGACGGCCTCCTTGTACAGGAGGTCGTTCAGTTCGCGGGTGGAGTACTCCCGGATCGGTTTGTCCGGATCGAAGAATCCCGACCCGCCGTACACACGTCCGTACCAGCCGTCGGCACTGAACCCCGGCACCGAGATCGCTCCGTCGTTAAGCGACTTGTCTGCGTCGTAGATCTGCGCCAGGTCGATGTCGGACACGCGTCCCATGCCTTCGCAACGCGGGCACATGCCGCCGAGCCTGTCGAACGACGCCTTCTTACTCGTCGTGGTGCCGCCGGATCGTGTGCTGTCGGTTCTGATGACGCCGCCTCCGGACACCGAGGGAACGTTGAAGGACAACGCGTTGGCTGTCGGGACCGGCGGTGTGCCGAGCCTGCTGAACAGGATCCGCAGCATCGAGTTCGCGTCGGTGATCGTGCCGACGGTCGACCGTGGATTGCCTCCGATCCGCTCCTGGTCGACGATGATCGCGGTGGTGATCCCGTCGAGCATGTCGACGTCCGGACGCGCGAGGCTCGGCATGAAGCCCTGAACGAACGCACTGTAGGTCTCGTTGATCAGCCGCTGGGACTCGGCGGCGATCGTGCCGAACACCAGTGAACTCTTCCCCGAGCCGGAGACGCCGGTGAACACCGTCAGTCGGCGCTTAGGCAATTCGACGCTGACGTCCTTGAGGTTGTTGACGCGTGCGCCGCTCACTCGGATGCGGTCGTGACTGTCTGCCTGCCATGCGTGTTCGACCATGTAGGGACTGTATTACGATCTGGTGCTCAGTCGCGGACGAGCAGGCCTCGAACGGCCTTGTCGACGGTCCGCTGCGTCGAGATGTCACCGGTCGGGCTGATGCCGACGGCGACCGTCATGGGCTTGCTGTCGACGATGACCACGACGATCTCATCGCCGGTGACGCCCGAGGGCCCGCTACGTACCGGGATCGATGCGTTCAACAGCGTGTAATCGGTGTCGCGGTTCTCGATCTTCGCGTTGGTGACCTGGCCGTACCGGACCGGTCCGGCGTTGACCGACGCGTAGCCGGGACCTGCCGCGAGGCAGTCGACGAATGTGCGCGCTATCTGTTCGGTCTCGGTCCGGAAGTCCGTCGGCAGCACTCCGACGGCGATCTGTGCGACCCACGAACTGGAACTCGCCGGACGGTTGAGAGTGACGCCGTCCGCCTGGTTGACGAACGGGAAGCGGCTGCCGCGGTCCGCATTCCAGCCGCTCGGCATCTCGCCGGACGGGATGGAGATCTTTCCCGACGTCAGTTGTCGCGTTGACACGTTCGACGCGGGTCTGCCGTCGACACAGCGGGTCGGGACACCGCCGACCACGGCTGCGTCGGTGGCACTGGTCGACGGCGAGGTCGTGAACGACGATGGTTCTGTGGTGGTCGACGTCGTGGGTTTCGCCGTAGTGCCCGCGTCGTCGCCGCCGGCCAAAGCGTTCACCCCGAACGCGAGACCGGTTGCGAGTGCGGCGACGAGCACGATGGCACCGATGATGAGCGCTGTCTGCTTGCCTCGCCCTCCGCCACGGTCGGGACCGTTCGTGCCGCCCGGTCCGGTGGGCGGTCCGGGCGGCTCGACGTAGGGCGGCTGGGGCTGGCCGTAAGGGCCGGGTCCGTAGGGACTCGATGCGGGTGGAGCGGGTGCAGGCACGAACGGACGATGAGCCGGATTCTGCGGACCGTACTGCGGAGGCCGCGGGTTCATCGGGGCAGGTGTGGGCGGACGCTGCGGCGCCGGGGCGGCAGCGGGCGCAATCACCGGGCCCGGATTGATCATGGTCTCCGGAAACAGCGCAGCGGAACCGGAGGTGCGGAGGGCAGCGCCGAGATCTCGAGCGAAATCCATGCAGGTCGGGTACCGATTGACGGCACGCTTATCCATACCCCGCGCCAACACGGCGTCGACCTCCGGAGGCAGGTCCGGTCGAATACTCCGTGCATGCGGGATCGGCGCGTTGAGGTGGGCGTTGATGATCTCGGTCGGCTTCCGCTCGGGATACGGCGCACGACCGGTGAGAAGTGTGAACGCGGTGCAGGCGAGCGAGTACTGGTCGGTGCGTCCGTTGAGATCGTCGCCGCGCAACTGTTCGGGCGAGGTGTACTGAATGGAGCCGACCGTCAGGTTGGCCGCCGTGAGCGCCGTATCGTTTCCGATGGTCCGCGCGATGCCGAAATCAGTCAGGTAGATCTTGTGGCGGGTAGCCGACGTTCCGTCGATCAGAATGTTCGCTGGTTTGACGTCGCGGTGCAGCAGTCCTTTGCCGTGCGCGTAGTCGAGCGCGTCGGCGACCGCCGTGACGACCTCGACGACGTCCTGCGGAGCGAACGGACCGGTCTGTTTCGTCGACGCGTTGGCGTCCGACCCCGGGATGTATTTCATGGAGATCCAGAGTTGCCCCTGGTCCTCTCCCCGGTCGTAGACGCTGACGATAGCCGAATGGTCAAGGCCGGCAGCCAGATCCGCTTCCCGAGTGAATCGGGCCCGGTAAGTCGGGTCGTCGGTCAGTTCGGTTGGCAGGACTTTCAGCGCGTCTTGGCGCGGCAACCGTGGGTGCTGGGCGAGATACACCTCGCCCATACCTCCGGCGCCCAGGACACGCACGATGCGGTACTCGGCGAACAGCTGGCCCGGACTGAACATGGGTACAGACTAAGCTATCGGTTCAGGCCGTCTGTTCAGGCGC
This sequence comes from Gordonia sp. (in: high G+C Gram-positive bacteria), assembly GCF_052106715.1. Classification (NCBI taxonomy): domain Bacteria; kingdom Bacillati; phylum Actinomycetota; class Actinomycetes; order Mycobacteriales; family Gordoniaceae; genus Gordonia; species Gordonia sp. (in: high G+C Gram-positive bacteria). The sequence continues at coordinate 41,692 of NZ_JBQEDL010000006.1, read as the reverse complement.
TCGTCTCGCCATTCGGTCGACGGACCACACCGCGCACAGCGCCGCCGCAGCGCCGAGCAGCAGGCCGCCGATGGCGTCCGAAGCCCAGCTCATGCAGAGATAGACGCGCGCAGAGGCCATTGCGGGCGCCGCGCACACAGCAATCGTCACCAGAATGGCCCGAGTCCTGCGCCGTCCGACGGTGATGACGAGGGCGGCGACGAGCAACAGCGCAGTCAGGCCTGCCACATGCGTCGACGGGAACGCCGGGGTGGTCTCCGGAGCGTCGAGCTGCCATCCGACGGGCGGGCGCGGACGGTCGACGATCTGTTTCACGATCTCGGCGAGGGCGACGGCACCCCAGCTTGCAACGACCACAGCGGCCGGACGACTGACGGCCCGATCTCGGACGGCCAGGACGAGGGCACCGACGAACGCCACGATGACTACGGTCACCGGCCCCGCGACCGCGGAGTATCCGCTCGCCAGATCGATCAACCAATCGCTCGGATGGCGCCGCACGAAGCGAATCACGACGCGATCGTCACTCAACGGTCGGACCACGATCGCGGCCGCGACCGCCACGATGACGAACGCACTCGCGGCGGTGACGACGCCGACGATGCGCGGGCGACGTTGCGATGGGATCGGCATAGGATTCGGCTTCCGAACTCGAGCGGGATACAGGGGCGTGATGACAAACTTTGCCATCGGCGTATCAGCGCCTGAGAGGTCGGTCGGATTCGACCTCGTCGGGTCCCCGTTCGCACTAGCGTAGGGAGCGTTGCCGTTCCCCACGGATGGACCGGTCAGACGAGAGGCCACATGGACCGCATTGATACTGTCGCCGGACCGATCGGCGCAGCTCAGTTGGGAGCCGTGCTCACCCACGAGCACGTCTTCGTCGTCCAGGAGGACTTTCGCCTGAACTATCTGCGCGACTGGGACGAAGACGCCGAAGTCGAGCACGCCGTAGCCACGTTGAGCCGCCTCAAGGCCGCCGGCATCGGCACGATCATGGATGTGTCCGTACTCGGCATCGGGCGGAACATCGAACGCGTCGCGCGGGTCGCCGACCGGGTCGAGGTGAACATCGTCGCTGCGACGGGGTTCTTCACATTCAACGATCTGCCTTTCCAAATGCATTACACCGGACCGGCACTCGGATTCGATGTCCCCGAGCCGCTCGATGCGATGTTCCTGCGCGACATCACCGACGGGATAGGTTCGACGTCGGTCAAGGCGGGTTTCCTGGTCTGCGTCATCGAGGCCGAGGGACTGACCGTCGGGGTGGAGCGTGTGATGCGTTCGGTCGGCCGGGTCGCGGCCCAGACCGGCCTACCCATCGTGGTGCACACCAATCCACACACCCAGTCGGGGCTGATCGCGCAGCGTGTTCTCGCCGAAGAAGGCGTGGATCTCACCCGGGTGATTCTCGCGCACAGCGGAGACTCGACCGACTTGGACTACCTGATGCGGGTGGCCGATGCGGGTTCGGTGCTGGGAATGGACCGTTTCGGAGTGGACCTGCTACTCCCCCACGCGGACCGGGTCGACACCGTCCTGGCGTTGATTGATCGCGGCTACGGCGATCGGATGGTGCTCTCCCAGGATGCGTTCTGCTACAGCGACTGGTTCGATCAGAAAGCGATGAGTGTAGTCGCCGAAGGATGGGACTACTTCCAGGTGACCGGGCGCGTGATCCCCGACCTGCGTGCGCACGGAGTATCGGAATCGGTCATCTCGATGATGCTCCAGCACGTTCCGGCACGCCTTCTGTGCCCGCCACCGACCGGTCAAGCGGATCGAATCACCGCAGTTTCGCGAAAAACTGGACTGAGTCCAGAAAAGGGGGCATAGTCGAGTCATGGTCATCGACGAGCACACCACGGCCCTTCGGGCAGCGGGGCTGCGAGTGACCAGACCGAGACTCGCTGTACTCCAGGCGGTTGACGCGAACCCGCATTCGGACACCGAGACCATCCTGGCCGGGGTCCGTGAACTGTTGGACGGAGTCTCGAAACAAGCGATCTACGACGTGCTTCGCGCACTGACGGACGTCGGACTTCTCCGGCGGATCCAGCCTTCAGGACACGTGTCTCTCTATGAGACGCGCGTCACCGATAACCATCATCACCTGGTATGCCGGTACTGCGACAAAGTCGTCGACGTCGACTGCGCGGTGGGACCGGCACCCTGCTTGAACGCTGCTGACGACCACGGCTTCGTCATCGACGAAGCCGAAGTCGTCTACTGGGGCGTCTGCCCCGACTGCGCAGCGCAGCGCCGCGCTCCGGTCGGACGTCATGGCCCACGCCGCCCCGACCACCCAGCCGATCAGCCCGACACACAGAACAAAGGAACATCGTGACTGACCAACAGAACGCTCCCATCGTCGAAGAATGCCCGGTGGCACACGGACCCAAGATGGAGCCGCCGACGGCGGGCGGTGGAAATCGGGATTGGTGGCCCGGCCAGCTGAATCTCAAGCTCCTCGCGGAGAATCCGATCGAAGGCGACCCGAACGGTCCGGGCTTCGACTACCCGAGCGAGTTCGAGTCCCTCGACCTCGCCGCCGTGAAGGCCGACATTCAACGAGTGCTCACCGATTCGAAGGCGTGGTGGCCCGCCGACTACGGCAACTACGGCCCGCTCTTCATCCGCATGGCATGGCATGCGGCCGGAACCTACCGAGTCGCTGACGGGCGCGGTGGCGCCGGACACGGCATGCAGCGCTTCGCGCCGCTGAACAGTTGGCCGGACAACGCCGGACTCGACCGCGCACGTCGTCTGCTGTGGCCCGTCAAGAAGGCGTACGGAGCCAAGCTGTCCTGGGCGGACCTGATCGTGCTCGCGGGCAACGTCGCCCTCGAGTCCATGGGATTCGACACGTTCGGCTACGGAGGCGGCCGCCCGGACAAGTGGGAGCCCGAAGAGATCTATTGGGGTCCGGAGAAAGTGTGGCTCGACGACGAGCGCTACAGCGGTGACCGCGATCTGGAGAACCCTCTCGCCGCTGTTCAGATGGGCCTGATCTACGTCAATCCGGAAGGCCCGAACGGGGTTCCGGATCCATTGGCCGCGGCCAAGGACATTCGGGAGACCTTCGCTCGGATGGCGATGAACGACGAGGAGACCGTCGCGCTGATCGCCGGCGGTCACACATTCGGCAAGACGCACGGTGCCGGGCCTGCCGACGACGTGGGCGAAGCCCCCGAAGGCTCCCCGATGGAACAGATGGGCATCGGCTGGAAGAGCGACTACAAGTCGGGCGTCGGTGCCGACGCGATCAGTTCCGGTATCGAGGGCGCGTGGAACAGCACCCCGATCACGTGGGACAACAACTTCTTCTGGACGCTGTACGGCTACGAGTGGGAGACCTACACCGGTCCCGCGGGCGCAACCCAGTGGCGCCCCAAAGACAACGCCGGTTCGACGAGCGTTCCCGACCCGGCCGATCCGGACAAGCGCCTGCAGCCGATGATGCTCACCACCGACATCGCGCTCCGCGAGGACCCCGACTACGCCAAGATCTCGCGCCGATTCTTGGAGAACCCGCGAGAGTTCGCCGACGCGTTCGCCCGCGCATGGTTCAAGCTGACGCACCGCGACATGGGCCCCCGCGCCCGGTACCGCGGACCGGAGGTCCCCGAAGAGAAGCTGATCTGGCAAGACGTCGTCGACCCTCCGCAGGGGCCGCAGCCGCGCGAGACGGACGTCGCCGAGCTCAAGAGGCGGATCCTTGCGTCGGGACTGACTGTGGCACAGCTGGTCTCGACCGCATGGGCATCGGCTGCCTCATTCCGCGGCAGTGACTACCGCGGTGGAGCGAACGGTGCACGCGTGCGTCTGGAGCCGCAGCGCAGCTGGGCGGTGAACGATCCGACAGCTCTCGCCGAAGTCCTTCCCGTCCTGGAGACGATCGCCGAGGAATTCAACGCGGCATCGGATTCGAATGTCTCGGTCGCCGACATCATCGTCATCGGCGGGGCGGCAGCCATCGAGCAGGCTGCGTCGGACGCCGGACACACGGTGACCGTGCCGGTCGCGCTCGGCCGCGGCGACGCGACGCAGGAGCAGACCGACGTCGAGTCGTTCATCGAGATGGAGCCGAGGTGGGACGGGTTCCGCAACTATGTCGCCGGCGATGTCGCCACGGAGGCCGAGTATCTGCTCGTCGATCGCGCCTACCTGCTGCAGCTCACGCCGCCGCAGATGACCGTCCTCGTCGGCGGTCTCCGCGTGCTGGGCGCGAATCACGGCGGGTCGCCGCACGGCGTCTTCACCGACCGGCCGGGTGTCCTTTCGAACGACTTCTTCGTGAACCTGCTCGACATGGACACGGAGTGGGTCGACCAGTCTGACGGAACCTTCGTCGGAACTGTTCGAGAGACCGGTGAGAAGAAGTGGACGGGTACGCGGGCCGACCTCGTATTCGGCTCCAACTCGCAACTACGCGGCGTCGCCGAGGTCTACGGTGCCGACGACGCGGGCCGCAAGTTCGTCGAAGACTTCGTCTCCGCGTGGAACCACGTCATGAACGCCGATCGTTTCGACCTGCATAACTGACAGCCGACTCTCCCATCGGTCGAGCGGAGCGCCTCTGATCGCGCTCCGCTCGACCCTGCGGTCAGCCGAGAGCCCGGTGCGTACCGCGCAGCAGACGTGACGCCCGATACAGTCGGTTCCATGAAACTCGGACTTCAGCTCGGATACTGGGGCGCGCAGCCGCCGCACAACCATCGAGAACTCGTCGGCGCAGCCGAGGAGCACGGCTTCGATGCGGTCTTCACCGCCGAAGCGTGGGGGTCCGATGCTTACACGCCGCTCGCCTGGTGGGGCGCGAGCACCGAGCGCGTCACACTCGGTACATCGGTACTCCAACTCTCAGCGAGAACGCCGACTGCGTGTGCCATGGCGGCGCTGACTCTCGACCACCTGTCCGGCGGCAGGCACATCGTCGGACTCGGCGTCTCCGGACCGCAGGTCGTCGAAGGCTGGTACGGGCAGCGGTTCCCGAAGCCGCTCGCGCGCACCCGCGAGTACGTCGACATCATGCGTCAGGTGTGGGCGCGCGAAGCCGTCGTCACCAGCGACGGCCCGCACTATCCGTTGCCGCTGACGGGTGACGGCTCCACCGGACTCGGCAAGCCGCTCAAGCCGATCGTCCATCCGCTGCGCCACGACATCCCGGTATTTCTCGGCGCCGAAGGACCGAAGAACATCGCACTCGCCGCCGAGATCGCCGACGGCTGGCTGCCGTTGTTCTACACGCCGCGGCTGGCGGATCAGTACAACGAATGGCTCAACGAGGGATTCGCACGCTCCGGGGCGCGCCATACGCGCGAGACATTCGAGATCTGTGCGACCGCGCAGATCGTGCTCACCGACGACCCGGACACTGCGTACGCCGCGATCAAACCCTTCCTCGCGCTGTACATGGGCGGCATGGGCAGCGAAGACACGAACTTCCACGCCGAGGTGTATCGCAGGATGGGCTACGCCGACGTCGTCGACGAGGTGACCGCGCTGTTTCGGGCCGGGCGCAAAGACGAAGCCGCGCAGATCATTCCCAACGAAGCGGTCGACGATTCGGCGATCATCGGCGACGAGGCGCGAGTCCGCGAGCAGATCGGGGTGTGGGAGGCCGCAGGCGTGACGACGATGCTCGTCTCGCCTGGCACACCGGAGGAGATCGCAAGACTCGCACGGGTCGCTGGGTTAACTAACGGTTAACGACCACCAAACGTTGGTTGACGAATAGTGGACTCTCGGTTACCTTGGTGTGGACTGAAGAAGACGGAGGGCTCCTGCGATGCGTAAGAACACCAATCCGACGATCACGTCGACACTTCGCGGCTACAGCCGCCGGATCAACAAGATGATGTCCATGAGCAATTCCGACCGTGCGGCACTCCAACTGTCGAATTCGCCGGTCGCGGTGCTCGGCCACACGCCACGGCATCGTTGATACCGACCACGCTGTTGGTACACACAACACGTTTGTGAAAGCAGGCGCGGGCCCCCCCCCCTAGTGGGGGGGCGCCGGGGTTTACCGGGGGGGGTGGGCAGGGACCCGGGGGAAGGGGGGGGCGGGAA
>NZ_JBQEDL010000006.1:20953-35604 GCF_052106715.1 Gordonia sp. (in: high G+C Gram-positive bacteria) | reverse complement strand
CCACCGCATTGTTTTCACCCCCCCTGGTTTTTCAAAAACAAACACTTTGTGTCCCCCCGCCCCCCCCCCCCCCCCTGGGGGGGGGGCGCGCCTGCTTTCACGGGAGGGTGTCGACAGGACGCCTGGTCATCGGGGGGCCTTCAACCCTCATTCGGGCCGCGGCGTACCACTCGTGAGGTGCCAGTAGCCGCATCGGCACTCGTAACACCGGAGGGACGGCCGCGAGCGGGACTTCCGGGTGATCGCGAGGATGGCGCCGGTGACCGCAGCGTAGTCGGGGTAGGCGATCTTCTCCGGCGTCGGGCAGACGATCACCGCGGTGGTCACGACGCGACGGCCTCGCCGGGGGCGGGGTCGGGCCGAGGCAGCTTCTGTGCTGAACTCGATACGGCGGTAGAACTCTTCCAGTTCGTCGTCGTCGAAGAGTGCCACGCGGCCCATTTTAGTCCCTGCGCCGACCCACGAGCGGGCATGCGCACTCGCTGAAATCCTGGTGGGCCTTTACGAGCCGTCGCCGTCGTACCGTGGCAACACGCGGTAGACGGTCAAGTCCTTCGGCACGCCCTTCGCGCGGAACCGCCGCCTCTTGACAGCGAATCTGTCCGTGTCCAGATCGGCGAGCGTCGCGTCACTTATGTACACCTCCCCCGAACCCGCCGCGTCGCAGACGCGAGCCGCGATGTTGACGTCGACTCCGATGAAATCGTCTCCGACGGCGCGCGGCTCACCAGTGTGCATTCCCGCGCGCAGACTCGGCCGATGACCATTCACGGTGATCGCGGCGACGGCCTCACCGCACTCATAGGCAGCTTCCACGGCCTGCGTGGCATCGACGAAGACGGCCATCGTGCCGTCCCCGAGGGTCTTGACAACGTGTCCACCGTGACTGCGGATGACACGGGCGCATGCATCGTTGACCTGGTTGAGCAGGTCGAAAACCTGATCGTCACCTGCCCGTAGTGCCCAGGACGAGAAGCTGACGAGGTCGGTGAACAAGATCGTCACGGGTACCGGAGTGTCGTTCACGGACGGCCTTCGGCGTTCAATCAAGTTCTGCCACAGCGAGACCGACGCCAGCCCGAGTTCGCGGGTCGCGCTCGGCCGCCCACGCTTGGTGTCACCGATGAGCCGCGCCAACCGGTCCGAGGTGCGTTCGGACGGCGGGAACACCGTGGTCTCGGGCGGGACGAGTCTGCGAGCCAAGCGCGCAGCGCGGACCGCGGCGTCGGACGAGTCGGTCCGTGAGAGGAAGTCACTCGCCCGATGCAGGGACGACGACTCGTCGTCGTCGGACGGCGCATCCGAGCGGGGTGAGGTCACGGACCAGATTCTACGACCCGGGGGTCGGATCCGTCCTCTTCATGTGACGCTTCCCGCCGGTTGACCCAGATACTCGATGCCGTCGCCGCCCCGATGAATGCGACGCCGATCAGCCCCGTGACGACCTCAGGAATCTCGATGTTCTCGTCGACGCTCACCAACATGATGACGGCGAGGGCGCCGATCGCCCAGTGCGCCCCGTGCTCGAGGTAACGGTATTCCGACAGGGTGCCAGCACGCACGAGGTAGACCGTGATCGAACGCACGAACATCGCGCCGATGAAGCCGAGTCCGAGCGCGATCAGGATCGGGTCGGAGGTTATCGCGAATGCACCGATGACGCCGTCGAACGAGAACGACGCGTCGAGGACCTCCAGATACAGGAACAGGAACAGCCCTGCTTTACCGACGGCCTTGGCCGCTTCGCTCGGACCGGACGATCCCTCTCCCGTCTCGCCTTCGGGCCCCTCTGTCTCGATGAGCCCGGTGAGACCGTTGACCACCAGGTAGGTGAACAGGCCGAGAATCCCCGCCGTTAGCACTGACACGGTGTCGTCGGAGGCGGTGAACTGAGCCGCGGTCACGAGGGCAGCCAACGAGACGACGGTCGATGCCCCTGGCAGCCGTCCGACCTTTCCGAGTGGCTTCTCGATCGGGCTCAACCAGGTGATCCCGGAGTCGTCGAAGACGAAGTCCAGGAACAGCATGATCAGGAACATACCGCCGAACGCTGCGATCTGCGGGTGCGCATCGGTGAGGAGCGTCTCGTAACTCGGTGAGCCGTCAGCGAAAGTCGCGGCACCGTCGGTCGGCGGGTTCAGCGCGAGGTCCATCGCGTCGACCGGGTTGAGTCCCGAAGTCGCCCACACGATGACCAGGGGGAACAGCAGACGCATGCCCACGACCGCGATGAGGATGCCGACCGTGAGGAAGATCTTCTGCCACATCGGACTCATGCGTTCGAGAACGGTCGCGTTGATGACGGCGTTGTCGAACGACAGTGAGATCTCGAGAACGCCGAGGATCGCGCACAGCGCGACACCCGACCACCCGGCGTACAGGTAGGCGACGACGAGGGCGATGATCGTGACGACGAACGATGCGCCGAACACCCGTGCGATCATCGCAGACGCTCCGACTCTTCGGCGAGAACGACGAGCTCGTCCGCCATCGGTCCGAGGATGCCGTGATCAGCGTTCTCACGGATCGCCGTCCGAATGTCCTGGGCTGCGCAGCGCAACGCAAACAGCCGATCGCCGAGCGAGCAGGCTTCCTCCGCGGACAGGATCAACGCGTCGCCGGGAATAGCCGTACCGGCCACGAGCGTTCTCTGCTCATAGGCTCGTTGTCGGCAGGACCGCTTGCAGTACTTCCGTCGACGGCCCGATTCGGAGTCGACCATCTGTCGCCCGCACCACGCACATGCATAGGGGCGCTTGTGTTGGGACATCGTGGACACTCCGGGGACGTTACTCGCATGATCGGACTGGTCTGCGCAGCACCGCCGAGCGACGCGTAGACTGGTCTGGATCATCTGTCTGTTGAGAGGAACCATGAATGGCTGATCGAGTACTGCGCGGTAGCCGACTCGGAGCGGTGAGCTACGAGACCGATCGCGACCACGACCTCGCGCCGCGGCGGATCGTCCAGTACCGCACCGACAATGGTGAGATCTTCGAGGTCCCGTTCGCCGACGACGCGGAGATCCCGTCGAAGTGGCCGTGCAAGAACGGTATGGAAGGCACCATTCTCGAAGGCGCTGAGCCGGAGGAGAAGAAGGGCAAGCCTCCGCGCACTCACTGGGACATGCTGCTCGAGCGTCGCTCCGAGGAGGAACTCGAAGTGCTCCTCGCCGAGCGCCTCGACCTGCTCAAGCAGCGCAGGCGCGGCGGAACCGCATAAGAGGACACCAGATACAGATAGACCCCGGCTCACGCCGGGGTCTATCTGTATCTGCGGCCCATCTGCATCTTGTGGTGTAGTCGAGCGCTCTCCGTCGTCAGCGACGAAGTTTCGCGAGCCGCCCCTGGATTCCCCAGCGGGCGACATTGATGAACGATTCGGCGATGACGCCGCCGTCCATCTTCGACTCTCCGATCGCCCGTTCGGTGAACGTGATGGGGACTTCGCGGATGGTGAACCCGTGTTGCAGGGTGCGCCAGGCGAGATCGATCTGGAAACAGTAGCCCGCCGATTCGACCTCGTCCAAGCCGATCTTCTCGAGTACTTCGCGGCGGAATGCACGGTATCCGGCGGTGATGTCGTTGACCTGGACGCCGAGCGCCACGCGCGCATAGGTGTTGGCGCCCTTCGACAGGAGTTCACGACGCTTGGGCCAGTTGACGAGCGCTCCACCTGGGACGTACCGCGAGCCGATGACGAGGTCTGCACCGTCGTTGATCGCGGCGAGCAGCCGGTGCAGTTGTTCCGGGGCGTGCGAGCCGTCCGCGTCCATCTCGATGATCACCCCGTACTCCCGAGTGAGCCCCCACGCGAATCCGGCGAGGTAGGCCTTGCCGAGCCCGTCCTTCGCCGTGCGGTGCAGCACGTGGATGCGTTCGGCGGCATCGTCTGCGGCGAGTCGGTCGGCTACGTCCCCGGTGCCGTCCGGGCTCGAGTCGTCGACAATGAGCACGTGGATGTCGCTGAGCGAGGTGAGAAGACGCTCGACGATGAGGGGGAGGTTCTCTCGCTCGTTGAACGTGGGGACGACGACGAGGGCCCGGGCACCGTTCTCCCCGACCACTTGCTGATCGTTACCGCTCATCGTTCTCCTTCGTCTGCGTGCCGCGGAGTCGAGATCCACCGGCGAACATGTCGAGGCTAGTCGCTGTGCACAGCGCGTACAAAAATCCCAGCACCATGACGAGCAGGACGACCCGCTCGGGCCAGGGGCCGGCCCAGACCGCTGGGGTGGTCCCGTCGCGCAGCTCGAGCGGACTCTGCAGGATGGCCGGCTCGAACAGCCCGCTCTGGTCGATGATCGATCCGTCGGGCCTGATCAATGCGCTCAGTCCACTTGTCGACACCACAGCGACTGACCGTCCCGTCTCGACGGCGCGGACCCGCGACATCGCCAACTGCTGACTGCTCATGTCGGTCAGGCCGAACGTCGCGTTGTTGGTCGGCACGTACAAGAGTTGGGCGCCGTCGTCGACGGCCTTCCTCGGTGATCGGTCGAAGGCGACCTCCCAACACGTGGACACGCCGATGCGGACGTCGCCGCGCGAGGTGTGCGCGGTGATGACGCCCGGGCCGCTGCCCGCCTGGAAGTTGCCCGCTCGGTCGGCGTACGACGAGAAGTGTCGGAAGAATCCGCGCCACGGCAGGTATTCGCCGAACGGCTGGATTATGTGCTTGTCGTACCGGTCGGACGGCTCTTCGTCGGCGACGCCATCCCGTAGCCCCCACAACAGGACGCTGTTCGTCGGCCCGTTCTGGTTCGGCATGAGGGTTCCGAGGGCAATCGGAGCACCGGACGAGGTGACCGAGGTCCGGATCTCGGTCGCGGCGTCCTCGTTCTGCAACGGCGGGATGTCGGAGGCGTTCTCTGGCCACAGGACGATGTCGGGCTGCGGACGTTTGCCTGCACGTACCTCTCGAGCCATCTCCAGAGTGGTCTGGACATGGTTGTCCAGGACGGCGCGGCGCTGCCCGTTGAAGTCCAGTCCGAGGCGCGGAACATTGCCTTGGATCGCTGCGACGTCGAGCGTCGACGTCTGGTGCGTGCCGGGCGCGCCGGTTCCGAGGAGGACGGCGCCTGCGATGAGCGGCACGATCAGGGCTGCTGCTGCGGCGCCCAATCGCTTCCAGGACAGCCGTTTTACCGATGGCGTCGCGCCGCGCGCGGCCAGTGCCGACAGCACGAGCGACGCTGCGCCCGCACCGACGAGTGCGATCAGGAACGACACTCCCGGTGCGCCGACGACCGACGTGGTCGGCAGCAGTAGTCCCGATGTCTGGCTGAATGCCGCACGGCCCCAGGGGAAGCCGCCGAACGGGAATGACGAGCGAATCGCTTCGACGCCGGTCCACGTGATGGCGAACCAGAGCGGAGCCCACCGCAGACGCATCGTCCGCGTCGCGATGGCACCGAACCCGGCGAGGTAGAGCGCCATGATGACGGCGAGCGCCAACCACGGCAGCGGGCCGACGTATTCACCGATCCACGGGAGAAGTGGCACGAAGAACACGAGGCCGTAGACAAATCCAGCGAGTGCTCCGACGCGAGCCCGGGGGCGTCCCACTCGCAGCACCGCGTACAGGACACCGAGCGACAGCGGGGCGAGAAACCAAAGGTCCCGGGGCGGAAAGGACGCGAACATGAGTCCGCCACCTGCCGCGGCGCCTGCCAGACGCCACACCCAGCCGGGGAAGCTCACGCAGTGGGCCGTTCGTACACGATCTCGCCCGAGATGGCGGTGCGGACGCACTCGGGCAGTCGGGCTCCGGGCTCGACGTCCGGCAGTGCGGGTACCCGGGACCTCGGGTCGGTCGACCAGCGCTGCACGTTCTGGTGCGATGCGGCGACGACCAGGTCGTCGACGTCCCACACCGCGTAGTGCGCGGGTGCGCCGGGCACGAGTGTGCCGGTCAGGCCGTCGTTGACACCGCCTGCCCGCCATCCGCCTCGGGTGCACGCGGCGAATGCGGCGCGCGGCGAGATCGCATTGGTCGGAGTGTGGTGGTGGACCGCGGCTCGAATGCTCGCCCACGGATCGATGTCGCAGACCGGTGCGTCACTGGAGAAGGCCAATGCCACGCCCGCACGCGCCAGTCCCGCGAAGTCGTTCAGTGTCGGGGCGCGCTCACCGAGGCGGTGGATGTACAGGGCGTCGTCGCCGCCCCACTCATCGTCGAACAACGGCTGCATGGAGGCGATGGCACCGCACCGCGCGAACAGTTCAGCTTGGTCGGGCGTCACCATCTCGGCGTGCTCGAGGCGGTGGCCGCAGCGCGCCATGGCCGGGGTCCCGAGTTCGTCGGCGACGGCGCTCATCGCGGCGGCGACGGCGGCGACGGCTCCGTCGCCGATCACATGGAATCCGGCCTGTACTCCGGCGAGGGTCGTTGCGCGCAGATGCGCGGCGATGGTCTCTTCATCGAGGTAGCTGACACCGTATTCACCGGGCGCATCGGAGTACTCGTCGATCAGCCACGCGGTGCGCGAGCCGATCGCCCCGTCGATGAACAGATCCCCGCCGAGTGCGTCGGCGCCCATCGCCGAGACGACCGCCCTCGCCTCTTCGAGGCTGCTGACCGGCTGTCCCCAGTACCGGCGGACCATCACCGGGTGGTCGAGATCGGCGATGGACCGGAAGTCGTCGACTCCGCTGATGTCGGGGCCGCCGTTCTCATGGACGGCCACAACGCCTCGCGATGCGGCGTGATCGAGAGCGGTCAGCTGCGCGTGCCGCCTCGCCTCCGGACTGATGAGGGCCCGTGCGGCCGCGCGGACGCGGTGGTGGGCGTTCGCGACGAGTGGCGCCTGCGCCTGGTAGCCGGTCGCCGCTTCGATTCCGTGGATGAGGTCGCGCAGAGCGCTCGACGCCACGGCCGAATGCTCGTCGACGCGGGCCAAGTAGACCGGACGGTTCCCGGCGACCGCATCGAGGTCCGCCGTGGTCGGTGGGAGCCCTTCGGCGTCGGAGCCGTCCCAGGTGGACGAGTCCCAACCGAGGCCCCAGACGATCGGATCGTCCGAGGTCTCGAGGAAAGCGGAGAGCAGTTCGAGGCAGTCGGTGCGGCTGGTCGCTCCGCTCAGATCCAGTCCGGTGAGGCGTAGGCCGGTGTCGGTGAGGTGAACGTGCGAGTCCACGAACGCCGGCGCGACGAAGTGACCTTCCAGGTCGACGACCTCTGCATCCGGATGGAGGGCGCGGCCGACGTCGTCGGTCCCGACCCATACGACTATTCCGTCGGTGATCGCGAGGGCGGTGGCATCGGGTACGGCAGGCGAGGAATACACGGTCCCGCCGAGGAGCAGCTGAGTCGTCACGCCCTCGATTGTGTCAGGGTCGGGCCGAGGGCGGCTCGGGCAGGCCGGGCACATCGATGTGGACTGTGCCGTCGGGACGACGGGCAGTGACGTCGACGACGTCGGACGTCTCGTCGATCACACTGCCCTCGACGGTTCCGTCGACGTAGCGCGCGCCACCGCGCGGTCCTCGCGCACCGGTCACCAGGGCCGACGCGCGCCGCATCATGCCTGCTTCGACGGCTGGCCTGAGCACCTTGCGGGCGGGCGGCGTCATCAGGATCAGCCCGACGACCGTCGACACGACACCCGGCAGAATAGTGAGGAGTGCCGCACCGGCGAACAGGACGCCGTCACCCGCCGGGCGAGCGTCGCTGGGTTCGCGACGTGCTGCTTTGCGCAGGTCGGCGGTCAGGGTCCGCGCACGCCGGCCGAGCACTGCGCAGCCGACGGCCGCGGCTCCGATGGTGATCAACAGCGCCCATCCGAAGCCGAGGAAGTAGGTGAGCGCCCAGAACGCCGCGATCTCCACGACGAGGTAGGCCACTATTGCGAGCCTGATCATGCTTCGTCACTCTCCGATACACGAGGTGGTGTTCACCCGTGTAACGCCTCACGGCCCGCGAGAGTTCCCGAACGCGGCGATCGTCAGTCTTCGGACCGTCCTTCGATATCGCCCTCGGCCTCCAGATAGACCTGGCGCAACTGGTCGAGGAGCTCCGGTGGTGGCTCCTTCCACATGTCACGCTCGACGGCTTCGAGAAGCCGCTCGGAGATGCCGTGCAGCGCCCACGGATTGGAGTGCTCGAGGAACTCACGGTTGGTCTCGTCGAGGACGTATTGCTCGGTGAGTTGCTCGTACATCCAGTCGGCGACGACGTCGGTGGTCGCGTCGTATCCGAAGAGATAATCGACGGTCGCGGCCATCTCGAAGGCGCCCTTGTAACCGTGTCGACGCATCGCCGAGAGCCAACGCGGGTTCACCACACGTGCCCGGAACACGCGGGAGGTTTCCTCGTGCAGCGTGCGGGTACGGACCGAGTCGGGTCGCGTCGAATCGCCGATGTACGCCTCCGGGTTGTCTCCGGTCAGCGCGCGGACCGTCGCGACCATCCCGCCGTGGAATTGGAAGTAGTCGTCGGAGTCCGCGATGTCGTGTTCGCGAGTGTCGGTGTTCTTCGCGGCGACGGCGATCCGGCGATATGCTGCTCTCATGTCCTCGACGGCCGCCACGCCGTCGAGGTCGCGTCCGTACGCGTAACCGCCCCACTCGGTGTAGACGGCGGCCAGATCCTCGTCGGTGCGCCACTGCTTGGAGTCGATCAGTTGCAGCAGGCCCGCGCCGTATGTGCCCGGGCGTGATCCGAAGACACGAGTGCTCGCGCGTCGCGCGTCCCCGTGGTCAGCGACGGCGGCGCGTGCGTGCGCCGCGACATAGTTCTGCTCGTCTGTCTCGTCGGCGTCTGCCGCGAGACGGACCGCGTCGTCGAGCATGGTGACCACGTGCGAGAACGCGTCACGAAAGAATCCGGAGATGCGGATCGTCACGTCGATGCGTGGCCGCCCGAGGTCTTCAGGCGGTACGAGCTCGAGTCCGGTGATGCGGCGAGACATCTCGTCCCACACCGGTGCGACGCCCAGCAGGGCGAGGATCTCGCCGACGTCGTCGCCGGAGGTCCGCATGGCGCTGGTGCCCCACACGGATAGACCGACCGAGGCCGGATACTCACCGTGGTCGGCTAGGTAGCGTTCGACGAGCGAATCGGCCATCGCGCGGCCGGTCTCGAACGCCAACTGCGACGGGACGGCCTTCGGATCGACGGAATAGAAGTTGCGTCCGGTCGGCAGAACGTTGATCAGACCGCGCAACGGGGACCCGCTGGGGCCCGACTCGATGAACCCGCCGTCGAGAGCGTGGAGCACCTGGTCGATCTCGCGGGAGGTCTCACGCAGACGCGGGATCACTTCATGGGCGGCGAACGCGAGGATCTGTCCGACCTGCTCGGGGCGATCGCCGGATGCCGCGGCGACGGCGTCGTCGGACCAGTCCCCCGCCGCACAGGCGGAGACGAGCTCGCGGGCGATCGCTTCGACCCGATCCACGTCCCCACGAGCCGACTCGTTCTCGACGAGGCCGAGGGCTTCGCGCAGACCGGGTAAGGTCTGCGAGCCGCCCCAGATCTGGCGAGCGCGGAGCATCGCGAGCACCAGGTCCACCTCGGTCTGGGCGTCGGGCGCCTGGCCCAAGACGTGCAGGCCGTCCCGGATCGCCGCATCCTTGATCTCGCACAGCCAGCCGTCGACGTGCAGGAGCATGTCGTCGAACACTTCCTCGTCGGGTCGTTGCGCGAGGCCGAGGTCGCTGTCCATCTTCGCAGCGGTCAGCAGCGTCCAGATCTGCTGACGGATGGCGGGTAGTTTCGACGGGTCGAGAGCCGAGATGTTCGCGTGCTCGTCGAGGAGTTGCTCGAGGCGTTCGATGTCGCCGTACGACTCGGCGCGCGCCATCGGCGGGATCAGGTGGTCGACGAGCACGGCGTGCGCGCGACGCTTGGCCTGGGTGCCTTCGCCCGGATCGTTCACCAGGAACGGATAGACCAGGGGCAGATCGCCGATCGCAGCGTCGGTCCCACAGTCGGCGGACATGCCGAGCGTCTTGCCCGGCAGCCATTCGAGGTTGCCGTGCTTGCCGACGTGGACGATCGCGTCAGCACCGAAACCCCAGCCGTCGATGTCGGCCCGGGAGGCCAGCCAGCGATAGCTCGCGAGGTAATGGTGGCTCGGCGGCAGGTCGGGGTCGTGGTAGATCGCGACCGGGTTCTCGCCGAAGCCGCGGGGTGGCTGGACGAGCAGGACGACACTCCCGAACGGCATCGCGGCGACGACGATGTCGCCGTCGGGGTTGTGAGTGCGGTCGACGAACAGGTCGCCGGGCGGCGGGCCCCAGTGCTCGATCACCGACGCACGGAGCCCTTCAGACAGCGTCTCGAACCACGCCGTGTAGTCGGCAGCGGCCACCCGTACCGGATTCGCTGCGAGCGCCTCCTCGGTCAGCCAGTCCGGGTCCTGCCCGCCCGCATCGATGAGTGCGTGCATCAGCGCGTCGGGGTCGTCGTCGGCGGGGGTAGCGCCCAGACCCGGGATGTCCGCACTGTCGCCGAGGACGTAACCGGCGTCGCCGAGCGCACGGAGCAAGTGGACGAGGCTGCGCGGCGTGTCCAGGCCGACCGCATTGCCGATCCGGGCGTGCTTGGTCGGGTACGCCGACAGCAGCAGCGCGACCCGCCGGTCGGCGGCCCGAAGATGGCGCAGGCGTGCGTGACGGACGGCGATCCCGGCCACCCGGGCGCACCGTTCGGTGTCTGGCGCGTAGAACGGCAGACCGTTGTCGTCGAACTCCTTGAAAGAGAACGGCACGGTGATGATGCGGCCGTCGAACTCGGGCACCGCGACCTGGCTCGCGACGTCGAGCGGTGAGACACCGTCGTCGGCGGCAGCCCAGTCAGCGCGCGAGCTGGTCAGGCACAACCCCTGAAGAATCGGGATATCGAGTGCCGCAAGCCGTTCGACGTTCCAGGCCTCGTCGTCTCCGCCTGCGGCCGCCGTCGCAGGAGAGGTACCTCCTGCCGCGAGAACCGTGACGATCAGGACGTCGTACGTGCCGAGGTGAGCGATCAAATCGTCGCCGGCGGCCCGCAGCGATGCGCAGTAGACCGCTTCGGCGTGCGCCCCGAGGTCTTCGATCGCCCCGCACAGGGTGTCGACGTACTCGGTGTTGCCTGCCAGGTGCTGTGCCCGGTAGTAGAGGACGCCGACGCGCGACGCGGCACCGAGGCCGCCGACGACGTCGCGAGCGTCCCGGTCGAGCACTCCCCACGCGGGCGTCTCGACGGGCGGCGCGAAGCCGAGACCAGTGAGCAACACAGTGTCGGAGAGAAAATCGTGCACGGCGGCGAGATTCGCGTGACCGCCGGCGACGAAGTAGCTGTGGGCTTGCGCGGCGACACCGGTCGGCACGGTCGAGAGCGCCATGAGGTCCGGGTCGGGGTTGAGTTCGCCGGAGAGCACGACGACCGGCACGTGCTGCGACAGGACGGCGTCGAGGCCCTCCTCCCACGCACGACGCCCGCCGAGGATCCGGACGACGACGAGGTCGGCGCCGTCGAGCAGCTCGGGGATGTCGTCGAGCAGGATTCGGCTCGGGTTGGCCACCCGGTACTCGGCCCCACAGGTGGCGGCGGTGCGTAGGTCGGTGTCGGACGTGGACAGCAGCGTGATCACGAGGTTCGCTCCTCGCCGGGTTGGCGCGCCCGGCATCGTTGGGACCGACCGGATGATTCCGGTCGATCGACGTGGGTCTGGCTCGAGCCGTCGTCGTTCGGCTCATACAGTGGCGCGTCCGCGCCGGCGTCACACCGGCTTCCACGTCGATTGTTCCCGCTCAGCCTAGCCGTGCATGCGCCGCCTACTCTGGATGGGTGAGTTCATCAGCGACTGGTCCCGCACCCGATCGTTGTCCCGGCGTGTTCGCCACCCACCAGGCCGCCGACGGAAGACTGGCGCGCATCCGGATTCCGGGCGGCGTGATCGACGCGGCCGCGCTCGATGCGCTGGCCGCGGCCGCAGACGAGTTCGGTGACGGGGCCATCGAGGTCACCGGGCGGGGCAACCTTCAGGTCCGCGGCATCGAGGCGAAGCGCGTCGATGCGTTCGGTGGAGCCGTGAACACCGCGGGCCTGGCCTCGGACGCCGACCACGACCGGGTGCGGAACGTCGCGATGTCGCCGTTCACCGGCCGAGTAGGTGGTCTGACCGACCTTCGACCCGTTGCGCAGAACCTGCACACCCGGCTCGTCGACGCCGAATGGTCCACGGCTTTGTCGGGGCGGTTCTGGTTCGGCCTGGACGACGGACGCGGTGACATGCTCGCCCGCGCCGCCGATGTGATCGGAGCAGCGGTCGACGTCGCGAACTCGGTGATCGTCGTCGACGGCGTCCGCGTCGGTGAGCCAGTGGCGCATTCGGACCTCGCGGCCGCGATGGTCGACGCCGCGGCGGTGTTCGCCGAGATCGCCGACGGCGCCTGGCGGGTCGCCGACCTCGACCAGGAACGCCGAAGCGAGCTGCTCGACCGCCTCGGCCCGAGTGACGTCGCCGCGCCTGACGGCATCGTTCCCGAGTCCCGGGTCGGCTGGTTCACGCAGACCGATGGCCGGGTGCTGCTCGGAGCCGTCGTTCCATTCGCCCGGTTGACCGCCGAGCAGGCACGGTTCGTCGCGGCGATCGGCAGCCCGGTCACGGTGACTCCTGAACGCGAGATCCTCATCGGCGACCTCGACGAGGCGGTGGCCGATACCGTCGTCCGGGTGCTCGCACCGCTCGGATTCGTCTTCGACGCGCGATCACCGTGGACGTCGCTGACTGCGTGTACCGGAGCTCCGGGATGCTCGAAATCGCTCGCTGACGTACGCAGCGACCTCGGACTCCACGTCGCCGGACTCGATCCGGACGAAGGCCCTCCGCACCCCGAGCACTGGGTCGGGTGCGACCGGGGCTGCGGATCCCCTGCTCGAGCCCATGTGCGAGTTCTGGCCTCGTCGGACGGGTATATCCGGACCACGCGGGGCGACTGACCCGCCAGAGGAGTCACGTCGGGCCACTCAGTACTGTCGAAGCACTATGACCGACTACATCCGCGACGGTGCCGAGATCTACCGCCAGTCGTTCGCCACGATTCGAGCAGAGTCGGACCTCGCCCGTTTCCCGGTGGACACCGAACCTGTCGTCGTGCGCATGATCCATGCGTGCGGGCAGACCGACCTCGCCGACGACGTCGTCGCGACGCCGGATGTCGTCGCCGCTGCCCGCACCGCGCTGGCGGCGGGCGGACCGATCCTGTGTGACACGAATATGGTCGCTTCGGGTGTCACGCGCAAACGTCTGCCCGCCGACAACGATGTGCGCTGCCATCTTCAGGAACCCGGGATCGCCGAGCTGGCCGAGCGGCTCGGCAACACGCGGACCGCTGCCGCACTGCAGTACTGGCAGGACGACCTCGCGCGGTCCGTCGTCGCGATCGGCAATGCGCCGACCGCGCTGTTCGCCCTCCTCGATCTGATCGACGAGGGCTGGCCGCGGCCGGCCGCAGTGATCGGAGCCCCGGTGGGCTTCATCGGCGCCGCTGAATCGTGTGCGGCGCTGGCCGCCCGGACCGACCTCGAGTACATCACCGTGACCGGCAGGCGCGGCGGCTCGGCGATAACGGCAGCGGCACTCAACGCACTCGCGAGCGTGGTCGAGTGAGCGGCAAACTCTGGGGTGTCGGGCTCGGTCCCGGCGACTCCGAACTCGTTACCGTCAAAGCCGCTCGGGCCATCGGGCAGGCCGACGTCATAGCGTTTCATTGTGCGCGCCACGGCAATTCGATCGCGCTGTCGGTCGCCGCCCCTTACCTCCGCGACGGCCAGACCCACGAGCGACTCATGTATCCGCTGACCGTTGAGACCACCGACCATCCGGGCGGTTACGCAGGAGCGATGAGTGAGTTCTACACCGCGAGCGCGGCCCGTCTGGCCGACCACCTCGAAGCCGGTCGCGACGTCGTCCTGTTGGCCGAGGGCGACCCCCTGTTCTTCAGCTCCTACATGCACATGCACAAGCGACTCATCGATCGGTTTGAGGCCGAGATCATCCCCGGGGTCACCTCGGTGAGTGCGGCGTCGGCAGCCGTCGGCATTCCGCTCGTCGAGGGCGAGGAGACGCTGACGGTCCTTCCTGGCACCGCAGAACCGGGCGAGTTGGTCGCAGGTTTCCGCTCGGGGAAGGCGCTAGCCGTGATGAAGCTCGGACGGACGTTCGAAAAGGTCCGCGACGCGTTGGCGACGGCAGGCAGGCTCGACGAGGCCTGGTACGTCGAACGCGCGTCGACCGACCGCCAGCGTGTGGAGCGGGTTGCCGACGTCGACCCCGAAACGGTCCCCTACTTCTCACTGATCGTGGTGCCTGGCGCGCGAAACAATCCGTTCGCCGCAGAGCCCTCGACCGCAGGTGAGGTCGTCGTCGTCGGGCTGGGACCCGGACCCGGCGACCAGACGACCCCGCAGGTGTCGGCCGAACTCGCCGCGGCCACCGACCTCATCGGCTACACGACCTATCTCGCTCGCGTTCCAGCGCGGCCAGGCCAGCGAGTGCACGCCAGCGATAATCGTGTGGAAGCCGAACGCGCCGAGTTCGCCCTCGACCTCGCATCGCGCGGTGCTCGCGTCGCCGTCATCTCGTCGGGTGATCCCGGCGTGTTCGCGATGGCCGCCGCTGTCAGCGAGGTGGCGTCTGAGCCCGCGTGGCAGCATGTGCC
>NZ_JBQEDL010000006.1:0-20943 GCF_052106715.1 Gordonia sp. (in: high G+C Gram-positive bacteria) | reverse complement strand
CGGTTCGGGTAGTCCCCGGGGTCAGCGCGGCGCACGCTGTCGCTGCGGCCGCGGGCGCTCCACTGGGACACGATTTCGCGGTTATCTCGCTGTCCGACCTGCTCAAACCTGGCGCAGTGATCGAGGACCGGCTCCGCCACGCGATCGCTGCCGATCTGGCCGTCGCGATCTACAATCCGGCGTCGTCGAAGCGAACCGAGCAGATCCACCGGCTGAAGCAGATCCTCGCGGAGTCTGTACCCGCCGACCGCGTGGTGATTCAAGGGCGCGACGTCGGAGGTCTGGGCGAGCGACTGACCGTGACGACCGCCGGCGACTTCGACCCGTCGACCGTCGACATGCGGACCCTCGTGATCATCGGCTCGTCGACGACCGTCGCCGCCCGGCGACCGGCAGGCGATCTGGTGTTCACGCCGCGTCATTACGGGCGCTAGGTCTCGTTGCTACGAGCCTGGATCTCGACTCCGCTCGATCAGCGTCTGGATGTCGATTAGCGAGTAAAGGTCGATCAGCGTGTGGATGTCGATCAGCGTGTCCAGGCGCGTAGCAGCGCTCGGACCTGTGTCGCGGCGTCGTCGACAGTCGACACCGAGGTGATTCCCGCAGGCTCGGTCGGCCGGTCGACGACGACGACCTCGATGCCCCGATCTGCTGCGGCCTGAAGCTTCGCCGACGTCAGATCGCCACCGCTGTTCTTCGTGACGAGGAGGTCGATCTCGTTGCGTTCCAACAACTCCCGTTCGGACTCGAGGGTGTACGGCCCTCGCGACCGGAGTAGTTCGCAGTTCGGCGGCAGGACCGTCTCGGGAGCGTCGACGACGCGGATCAGGAACCAGACGTCGTCGATACTCGCGAACGCGGCGACGTCTTGGCGGCCCGTCGTGAGGAACACCCGACGGCCTCGTTCGGCGACGACGGCGGCCGCCGAGTCGACGTCCGGCACATGCGTCCAGCGGTCCGCCGGTCCCGGCGACCACGGGGGGCGGGCCAGACGCAGGTAGCCGACCTCAGAGTCGGCACAGGCGGCGACCGCGTTCGAGGTGATCCGCGCGGCGAACGGGTGTGTCGCATCGACGACGACCTGTACTGCGTTATCGCGTAGGTAGCGCGCGAGTCCCTCGCTGCCGCCGAAACCACCGATACGGACTTCGCCGACCGGCAGTCGGGGATCCTTGACTCGGCCTGCGAGCGAACTGACGAGGTCGGTCCCGCCGTCGAGCAGGGTAGCCGCGAGGTCTCGCGCCTCGCCTGTGCCACCGAGGATAAGCACGTCAGGCATCGTCGAGCGCCCCGTCCGAACGCAGCTTCTGCATGCGGGCGTGCGAATACAGGTAGCTGTCCACCAGCGCGGGATGCGCTGCGCCGTCCAGGGCGCGGCCGACGAAGATCACCGCGGTCTTGGTGATGCCGGCCTCGGTCAGTGCCTGTGGCAATTCGACGAGCGGCGCACGCACGATCTGCTGGTCGTCGCGCGAGGCGAAGGCGACCGTGGCCGTAGGGCAGTCGGCGCCGTAGTGCGGCGTCAGGTCGGCGACGATCTGCGCGGTGCGATGTGCGGCCAGATGCAGTGCGAGGGTGACGCCGGTCTGTGCAAGCGAGGCGAGGTCCTCCCCCAGCGGCATGTCCGTGGAGAGCGTGGACACACGCGTGATCAGCAGGCTCTGCCCGACTCCGGGCACCGTGAGTTCGCTGTCGAGGGCGGCCGCAGCAGCCGCGAACGCGGGGACTCCGGGCACCAGTTCGTACGGGATGTCCAGCTCGCGCAGTCCTCTGAGTTGTTCGGTGAGGGCCGAGTAGAGGGCGAGGTCGCCCGAGTGGAGTCGCGCCACGTCGTGCCCGTCGCGGTGGGCCTTAACGATCTCGGCGACGATCCGAGTCAGGGGCATCGTTGCCGTGTCGATGGCAACCGCGTCCTCGGGCAGCAGGTCGAGTAGTTCCCGCGGGACGAGCGAGCCCGCGAACAGGCAGATCCGACACCGTCGAAGGCGGTCGGCGCCGCGCACCGTGATGAGGTCGGCGGCTCCCGGGCCGGCGCCGATGAAATAGACGGTCATGCAGTTCCTTCGGTCTCGGTCTTGACGGCCGTCCACTGGACGACGGGCAGGGCAGGTCGCCACGCGGTGGACCCGCCCAACGGGCTGGCCCGTTCGACACTGACGCGGAGCAATTCGCCGCCCCAGCGGTCGGCGGCGTCGACGACAAGCCGCTCGGTCTCCAAGGTCACCGCGTTGGCGACCATTCGGCCGCCCGACGCCAGTGCGTTCCACGCGATCTCGAGAACCTCGGGGGTCATTCCACCGCCGATGAAGACGGCGTCGGGCGCCGGGGCGTCGGACAATGCGTCTGGTGCGGCGCCGCGGAGGTCGAGCCGATCGACGACGCCGTGCGTGCGCGCGTTCTCGAGAACGTCGGCAGATCGTTCGGCGTCCGACTCGAATGCGACGACCCGACCAGATGCCGTGAGCCGGAGCCACTCGATTCCGACGCTTCCCGCGCCTGCACCCACGTCCCACAGGACCTGCTCTTCAGCGGGCCGGAGTGCGCTGACGGTGAGGGCCCGCATCGGGCGTTTGGTGATCTGTCCGCGATGGGTGAAGTCCTCATCGGCGAGACCGGGGGCCCGACTGCGAACGGGCCCGACACAGTCCACCGCAATGATGTTGAGCGCCGACGGTGCACCAGTCCACGTGTCGGCCCGGCCCGCCTGCACCCGCTCGGAGTCGGCGCCGAGGTCGGACAGCACGGTGAAGGGCGACGCGCCGAATCCATTGTTGGCGAGGAGATCTGCAACATCCGCCGGTGTCGTCGCATCTCGCGACAGGATCAGTAACGCGGCGCCGTCGGTCAGGTGTGCGGCGAGGGCGTCGACGGGAGCGGTCACCAGGCTGACGATCCGGGTACGCGCCAGATCCCATCCGAGGCGTGCAGCGGCGAGCGTCGCACTCGACGGGTGCGCGATCACACGCACGCGGGCGGCGCCGAAAACGCGGACGAGCGAGGCTCCGATTCCGTGGAACATCGGGTCGCCGCTGGCGAGGACGTGGACGGTGGAGTCGAGATCGGACTCCCCGAGCTCGGCGAGGTGTTCGCTCATCGGACTGCGCCACCGCACGCGTGTCGCGCCGACGTCGTCGGGCACCAGGTCGAGCTGTCGAGCCGAGCCGTAGATGACGACGGCCTCGGACAGTTCGGATTGCGCGGCCGGAGACAGCGACCGCCAACCGCCGGCTCCAATGCCGACCACTACGACGTCAGCGGTCACCGAGACAACCGCCGCCAGATCGCGCGCGGGACGAAGCGCATCGCGAAGGCGACCGCGCGCAACCGACCCGGGATCCAGACCTCACCCCGTCGTCTGCGGTATGCGGAAGCGACGGAGTCGGCCACCTGATCCGCGGTCACGGACATCGGCGCAGGCTTTACGCCGGAGGCCATCAGGTCACGCGTCATCGCGCCGATGACGAAACCGGGACGTGCAAGCAAGAGGTGGACACCGCTGCCGTGCAACGCATCCGCGAGTCCACTCGCGAAACCGTCGAGCCCGGCCTTGGTCGAGCCGTACACGTAATTGGCCCGGCGCACGCGGACGCCGGCGATGGACGAATAGACGATGATCGTGCCCGACCCCTGTGCGCGGAGAGCCACCGCGAGCGGAGTCAGGACACTGATCTGCGCGTAGTAGTCGGTGTGTGCGATCTGGAGGGCATGCTCAACGTCGCGCTCGGCACGCGAGCCGTCACCGAGGATCCCGAACGCGAGGATCGCCGCCTCGATCGGTCCGTGGTCTGTTACGAGCCGCGCGACGAGGCCGGGGTGCGTCGAGACGTCGTCGGCATCGAATGCGACCGCGTGCACGCCGGTCGCACCCGCTGCCTGAAGCACCCGGGTCTCGACCCCCAGGTCGTCGGGGCGTCGGGCGGCGAGCACCACCTCATTGCCTGCCGCGAGCCGGGCTGCGGTGGCGACTCCGATCTCGCTGCGTCCGCCGAAGAGTACGATTGTTCCCACCCCTGCAGTATTCCAGTCGATCGTCGGCGATTGTCCAGACGCTAGTGTCGAACTCATGACGCGCACTCTCGCCGATCTCTCCCCCGCAGCTCACGACCTGCTCACCGAACGACATCTCGCGACTCTCGCGACCCTTCGGGCCGACGGAACACCGCACGTCTGCCCAGTCGGATTCACCATCGACCTCGACGAGGGCATCGCGCGCGTGATCACGTCCGGGGGAAATCAGAAGGCGGTGAATGCTACTCGAGGCGGGCACGCCGCGTTGACACACGTCGACGGTGCGCGTTGGCTCACTGTCGAAGGGTCCGCACGGATTCTCACCGACGCGGACTCGGTTCGCGACGCGGAGGCCCGCTACAAGGAGCGGTATCGCACGCCGCGCGAGAACCCCAGGCGCGTCGTCATTGAGGTGCAAGTGGTCCGGGTCCTAGGCGCGTCGTCGATGTTTATCCAGCCCGGGAGACCGGCCGCACCCTCAGATCGGCAGTAGCAGCCTCGATGCGTCTTAGCATTCTGCGCTCAGGCTGCTAGGACGCACTGGTGGTGCGGCACGACAGGTGAGAGTGCGGGAACGTCACTCAGGCTGCGACTAGAGCTGCACCAGACCGTGTGGTCGCGTGTTCAACGGCTCGCAGCCGTCGGCCGTGAGCACCACGATGTCCTCGATCCGAGCGCCCCAGTCGCCACTGAAATAGATTCCGGGTTCGATGCTGAAGGCCATGCCCTCGCGCAGCACCTCATCGTTGCCCTCAACGATGTACGGCTCCTCGTGCACAGACAACCCGATGCCGTGCCCGGTGCGGTGAATGAATTGGTCGCCGTACCCGGCCTCGACGATGATGTTCCGGGCAGCGGCGTCGATCGCTTCGGCAGTCACGCCCGGCTTCGCCACCGCGACGGCGGCCGCCTGTGCGCGTTCGAGGACGTCGTACGCCGCCACGATCTCGGGGCGCGGAGGACCGAAGCAGTACGTGCGAGTGGAGTCCGAGTTGTAACCGGGGGCGACGGGGCCGCCGATGTCGATGACGACCACGTCGTCCGCGGTGATGACCCGATCAGAGTGCTCATGGTGCGGGTCGGCCCCGTTGGGTCCTGATCCCACGATGATGAACTCGGCGACAGTATGGCCCTCAGCCAGGATGGCGGCGTCGATGTCGGCGGCCACCTCCGACTCGGTGCGGCCGGGCTTGAGGAACTCCCCCATCCGAGCGTGCACACGGTCGATCGCCGCACCCGCACGACGCAGTGCCTCGATCTCCACGTCGTCCTTGATCATCCGGAGTTCGCGGAGAACAGCGGTGGCCAACTCGGGAGCGAGCGACGTCCGCGCCGACAGCGGGACGAGATGTAGTGCGGGCAGCGAGTCGGACACCGCGATCCGACTGTCGGGGCCCAGACCTTCGGTGGCCAACGCGTACGGATCCTGCCCGTCGACCCAGTCGACGACGTCCACCGGGAGGTCGGCGATCGCCGAGTCGCGCAGCGACGCCAACTCGAGGCGCGCGGCGACGATCCGTGCCCTGCCTTCTGCCGGGAGGATTAGCGCGGTGAGCCGTTCGAAGGTCTCGGCTGGTGAACCGGTCAGATATCGGAAGTCCGGGCCGGTGCCGACGACGATCGCGTCGAGGCCTGCGTCACGGGCGAGGGCCGCCGCGCGCTCCAGTCGTTGGGCGTACACAGAAGAGTCGAATCGAGCTGGCATGCGCCCCAGCGTATTGCACCGATGTGCGACAGTGGTGTCCATGACCGGATCGGTGATGCTGCTCGACGGTGCCAGCCTATGGTTCCGTTCCTTCTACGCCCTGCCCGAGAAGATGACATCACCGGATGGGCGTCCGGTGAATGCACTCCGCGGATTCCTTGACACCATTGCCGCACTCGTCACCGAGCACCGACCGACGAGGCTCGTCGTCTGTCTCGACGTCGACTGGCGTCCGGCGTTCCGTACCGACTTGATCCCGTCGTACAAGGCGCACCGAGTGGCCGACGACAGCGCTGGCGCGAGCGACGCCGAGGACGTCCCCGACACGCTGACGCCGCAGGTCGACATGATTACCGAGGCGTTGCGATGCGCGGGCATCACGACCTCGGGCGCGGCCGGCTGCGAGGCGGACGACGTCATCGGCACCCTCGCCTTCGATGAAGCCGTGGACGCGGTCCTCGTCGTCAGCGGCGACCGGGACCTTCTCCAAGTGGTGGCCGACGATCCGGTGCAGGTCCGCGTGCTCTATGTGGGCCGCGGTCTCAAGAACGCCGAACTCATGGGTCCCGCGGAAGTCGCGGCGAAATACAATGTGCCGACCGACCGCGCCGGGACCGCGTACGCCGAGATGTCGATCCTGCGGGGCGACCCGTCCGACGGCCTGCCCGGAGTGCCCGGCATCGGCGACAAGACGGCAGCCAAGCTGATCAGCGAGTACGGCGACCTCGACGTACTCGAAGCTGCGGCCTACGACGCGGGATCGTCACTGACGAAGCGGGCGCGCAACTCGATCGTCGAATCGAAAGACTATCTGGCGGCTGCACGCGTCGTGGTCGCTGTCCGCACCGATGCGGAGACGACGGAGAGTCGCGACGACGACCGGCTCCCGACCACGCCCGACGACGTCGACGGTCTGCGGACCCTCGTCGCCGAACTCGGTGTCGACAGCAGCGTCAATCGACTCGCCAAGGCACTGGAGTGGGGCGAGACGTTCTAGCGTCGAGGAGGCGGACGAACCGATCAGTTCGTCGGGCGCGAAACTTCGTAGGTGCCGTCAGAGTCCTTGACAGTGACCGTGACGTGCTTGTTTGCACCGTTGACGGTCACCGAGCAGGTGAAGGTGGTTCCTTCTTCGACCTTCTGCCCGCTGGGGCATTCGACGTCCTTCACATCAGAGATCCCGTAGCCGTCGGGCTGTGCGCCGGTAAGGATCTCCTGCACACCCGACTGGACGGCATCCTGGTTGAGGCCGCCTTGCGCCCATTTCGGCCATGCGAAGGCAGTGATCAAAACAATCGCCGCGATGATGACGACCGCGCCGCCGATGATCCCGATCAGCTTGGCCTTGCCACCGCCGGACTTCTCTCCGGAGCCCGGCTGCGGTGCGTACGGGTTCAACGTCGGCTCGGCCCCGAACTGCTGCTGGCCGAACTGCTGCTGCTGGGGTTGGCCCGGCTGCTGAGGTTGCCCATACGCTGGGGCACCGTACTGGGGCTGACCGTACTGGGGCTGCTGTCCATATTGGGGTTGCCCGTACTGGGGTTGCCCGTACTGGGGCTGACCGGTCACGCCGTACGCGGGCGCACCGTACTGGCCTGGCGCCTGCTGTGCCGCGTTACCGAACTGGGGCTGCTGACCATATTGAGGCTGCCCCGTCGCACCGTAGGCCGGTGCACCGTACTGCTGAGCTTGGCCTTGCGGTTGAGCCTGGCCTTGCGGTTGAGCCTGGCCCTGCTGCGGAACCTGCCCGTAATGCGGTTGTCCTTGCGGCGTCTGACCGAATTGGGGCGGCTGCTGAAACGGTGCCTGACCGACCTCGGTCGGCTGGTATCCGGCCTGCTGTGCGGCGGAGGAGCCTGCGGGAGAAGTGGGCTGCTCCGACTGCGCGGCAGGCGTGGCAGGCAATTGGGAGATCGTCGTCGCCTCGGAGTCGTCGGTGGGCGAAGGAGTCCCCGGGGTGGTCGGGCGCTCGACGATCGACGTCGGCTCGTCGTCGGGTGTGCCCGCGTCAGTCGGCTCGTTACCGTTCGTCATCTCGAACCTCTCTCGTCAATGTCACATGCCCGGCCTGCGTTGGTGTCACGGTACCGTAGCGATGCTCCCGCGCATCGCTACGGCTCGTCGATCTCGACGCGTCAATCGAGTTCGGAAGCGACCACTCCGCGTCGTACGCCGGCTACGGCCCGCTTGGCCGCGCCTGCGAGCGGAGTCTGCGCGTCGACACTGCCGCGAATCTGCTCCAGCAGGTCGATGACCTGCCGATTCCAGCGTACGAAATCACCCGGCGACAGCTGGTTTCCCTGTTCCGTCGCGGCCAACAAGGCCTCGCGCAACGACCGGCCCGACGCCCACGCCGACACTGCCGCACAGAAACCCGTGTCGGGTTCACGCGTTTGAACGACTCCATGCCGTTCCTGGACGCGATTGGTCCTCTCCCACACCTGCAGCGTGCCGGTGAGGGCGTCGCGCAACGCACGGTTTCCAGGCATCGAGTCGACGCCCCCGCCGTACGATTCGCGCCGAGACTGGAACAACACCGCCGATACGACAGCGGCGAGGTCGGGTGGCGACAGCCGATCCCAGACTCCTGCCCGGATGCATTCGGCGACGAGGAGATCGCTCTCGCTGTAGATGCGCCGCAGCACCGCCCCGGTGGGAGTCACGCGAAGGACGTCGTCGTCTTCGGACTCCTCGACGTAGTTCAATTCCAGCAGCACCGCGACGACGGCGTCGAAATCGGTCTCCAGCTGGGACGTCCGCTTCTCGACCGCAGCCTCCAACGCCTCGACCTCGCGATGGACACGCGCTCGACGCTCGGCCAGCCGAAACAGATCGTCGAGGCCTGCCGTCTTGTGGACCGGGTGACTGCGCAACTGACCGCGCAGTGCCTCCAACTCGTGGTCGGTGGGCGCAGTCTTCTTCTTGACGCGTCCACGCGGCCGCTCGATTCCCGAGCTTCGGAGAGATGCGGCGATCTCGCGACGAGCGTGCCGCGTCCGCGTGTCCTTGGGGACGCGCAGGTTACCGAGCACCTCGGGCGGATTAACGAATTCGGTGGTGCCGACCCTCCCCACCCAGCCGTCCTCGCTCAAGACGAGGGGCTTGGGGTCTACGCCCCGCCACGCCGGATCGAGGACGACTGCCAGACCGCGGTGGCGACCGGCCTGCACCGACACGACGTGTCCACGTTTGAGCGCACCGAGGTCCTCGGCAATCGACTGCTCGCTGTCGAGTCTCCGCACGAAGCGCTGAGCGCGCTCGCGCTGCTTGATGGCGGCCCTCAGGTCCACATATTCGGTGAACGCATCGGGATCGAGGGAGTGCTTACCCGCTGCAACCTCGAGTTCGAGGTCGATCTTGCGCAACGAGCGTGCCGCCGAGTCGAGTTGACGCGCCTGGCCGACCACCGAACGGTCGGTCTGGAATTGCGCGAACGATTGCCGTAGGAGTGCCCGTGACCCCTCGAGTCCGAGCCGGTCGATCAGGTTGATCGCCATGTTGTATTCGGGTGCAAACGAACTGCGCAACGGGAACGTGCGGGCGCCAGCCAGACCCGCGACCCGATCGGGCTGCACTTCCGGTGTCCACACGACGACCGCGTGACCTTCGACGTCGATGCCGCGTCGCCCGGCCCGCCCGGTGAGCTGCGTGTACTCCCCCGGCGTCAGGTCGACATGCGACTCGCCGTTGTACTTCACCAGACGTTCGAGAACGACGCTGCGCGCGGGCATATTGATTCCGAGGGCCAGCGTCTCTGTCGCGAAGACCACTTTGACCAATCCGAGCGTGAACAGCTCTTCGACGGCTTGTCGGAACGTCGGCAGCATCCCGGCGTGGTGTGCGGCGAAGCCGCGGCGGAGGCCTGCCCGCCACGACTCGACGCCGAGCACATCTGCGTCGCCGGGCGCCAGTTCGGTCAGGTGACGGTCCACGACGGCGTCGACGCGGTCGGCCTCGTCCTGTTCGAGGAGTCGCAGGTCCGATCGCAGGCACTGTCCCAACGCGCCCTCGCATCCGGCGCGAGAGAAGATGAACGTGATGGCGGGGAGCAGTCCCTCGTTCTCGAGCATGGAGATCAAGCGCGGGCGGGATACTCCTTGGGTGCGGTTGCCGCGCCGACCGCGCTCACGGGCCATCCGATTCCGGTACGAGTCGACCGCGTCGGCGCTGACCACTCGATGCTTGATGTACCGCGTGAGTTCCGGATTGACCTGCGGTCTATCACGGTCGTTGCGGCTGTCGAACAGCTCGAACATGCGATTGCCCACCAGCATGTGCTGGTGCAGCGGGACCGGGCGGTGCTCGTCGACGATCACTGCGGTGTCGCCGCGGACCGTAGTGATCCAGTCGCCGAACTCCTCGGCGTTGCTGACCGTCGCCGACAGACTCACCACGCGCACGCCCAGATCGAGGCCGAGGATCACCTCCTCCCAGACCGCACCGCGGAATCGATCGGCCAGGAAGTGCACCTCGTCCATCACCACATGCGACAGACCCTCCAGCGTCGACGAGTCCGCGTAGATCATGTTGCGCAGAACTTCGGTTGTCATGACGACCACCGGCGCACCCGAATTGATCGAGTTGTCGCCGGTCAGCAGTCCGACGTTGTCGTCGCCGTGTACGGCCACGAGGTCGTGGTACTTCTGATTGCTCAGGGCTTTGATCGGGGTCGTGTAGAAGCACTTGCCACCGTGGGCCAGAGCCAGGTGTACGGCGAACTCGCCGACGATGGTCTTCCCAGCCCCCGTCGGTGCGCAGACGAGCACCCCGAGGCCACGCTCGAGCGCCGTGCAGGCGCGAGCCTGGAACGGGTCGATCCCGAAATCCAGACGTGCGGTGAATGCGGTGAGTTCGGGTCCGGTGATGTCGGAGTTCGTAGTCATCCCCTACAGGATGTCATCGAACGACGACGTCTCGCGCACCGAACTCCGGTTGCCGTGCGAGCCGGTTCCCACCGGCATCGGAGGTTCGATTCGCGACGCCGACTCGGACCGGTCGGACTCGTCGAGCGGGGCGGCCTCATCGTCGTCGACGGCCATCCAGTCGGGAGCCTTTCTGGCCGCACGACGATCGTGGATGCGGGAGAACTGGATCGCCAACTCAAGCAGCATGGTGAGTGCGACGGCGAGCGCGAGCATCGTGAACGGGTCCTGCCCTGGCGTCACGACCGCTGCGAACACGAACATGCCGAAGATCAGGCCACGACGCCAGGCCTTGAGGCGCACATATTTGAGCACGCCGACGATGTTCAACGCGACGATCAACAACGGCAGCTCGAAGCTGATGCCGAAGACGATCAGCAGATGCAGCATGAAACTGAAGTACTGGTCGCCGGAGAGCGCCGTGACCTGGACGTCGTTGCCGACCGTCAACAAGAATTCGAACGCCTTCGAGACGACGATGTAGGCGAGCACCGCACCGCCCACGAACAGGACCGCTGACGTGGAGACGAAGGTGATCGCGTACTTGCGTTCGTTGGAACGCAGACCGGGCGTGATGAACCGCCACAATTGGTAGAACCAGACCGGGCAGGCCAGCACGATTCCCGCAGTGAGCGCCACCTGCAGACGGAGCATGAACTGATCGAACGGGCCGGTGGCGAGGAGGCGACACTCACCGTCCGGGGTGAGCACGGCGCGCGTCGAGGACGGAAGCTCGCAGTACGGTCCGCGTAGGAGTTCACCGAGGGACTCGATGCGCCACACACCGTGGCTGTACCAGATGAAGCCGACGACAGTCGTGAGGACGATCACGCCGAGTGAGACGAGGAGCCGGTATCGGAGCTCGTACAGGTGCTCCCGCAACGGCATCGTGCCGTCCGGATTCAGTCTGCTGCGTCGTTGGCGGGGATCGAGTCGGCGGAAGTTGATTCGCACGCGCGTGTCAGGACGCGGCTACGCCGACTTCTTGGTCTTGTCGGTGACCGTCACGTTGACGTCGACATCGTCCGACTCGCCGGATGTGAGTTCCTGCGGCGCGTCGACATCCGGCTCGGCTTTCGACTTACTGTCGCCGTCGTTGGCCATCTCGGCCATCTCCGACTTGAAGATGCGCATCGACCGACCGAGGCCACGTGCCGCTTCCGGCAGCTTCTTCGATCCGAAGAGCACGACGAGCACGACCAGCACGATTGCCCAGTGCCACCAGGAAAGGGCGCCCATGAAGAAACCTCCGTTAGAGAAACACGATGTCCACGCTCACTGTACTCGCTAGCGGGCGGTCCGTCCGGACTCGCGTGGTACACGACGAGCAGACCTGCATCATCGGTCCGGTTGGGTCAGTAGCGGGCGCGCGCCGATCGCGCGGTGGCAGCGACGGACTCGGCCACGTCGCCGTCCCGGGCAGGTTCCACCAGGCGGACCCGGCCACCGAAACCCAGGAGGAAGCGTTCGAGCCATTGCGGCGAACCGTACCGAAGCGTCGCCACGACCGGAGCATCGTCGGGCGCCGTGTCGAGGTCGTCGTCGGCGTCCGCGGCGTAGTACTCGAGCAGCCACCGCGCGTCCGGATCGATCTCGATCCGCACCGTCGGGAGATCCTCGGGCAATGCCGACGACCCGGCCGCGACCGTCTTCGCCGGAGAACGCTCGGGCGGTGACGACGGCTCGTCGAGCGGCTCGGCCTGCAGGACACGGTCAAAGCGGAACAGTCGGACAGCGTCCGAGGACCGGCACCAGGCTTCGAGATAGCTGTGGCCGTCGACCGCCTTGATCATGATCGGGTCAACGACACGTTCGGTCACTTCGTCACGGCTGGGCGTGTAGTAGCGGATCGTCAGAGCGACCGCGTCGGCGACGGCCGTCCGAATGGCCTGCCGGACCGGATCGTCGGCGGCCGTGGCCGCAGCCGACACCGGGGTATGCGACTCTCCCACGGCCTCCTCGACTTTCGCCATCGCCCGGCGCACGGCGTCAGCGTCGAACGCGCCCGTGTCGAGCAGCGTGCGGAGCGCGATCAGCAGCATGTTCGCTTCGGTACCGGTCAATTTGAGCGGGCGGTCCATCCCCGCGGTGAAACCGACATGGACATACCCGCTGGAGAACTCGATGTCGATCAGATCGTCCGGCATGTACCCGGGCAGCCCGCAGAGAAACAGCTGCTCGAGGTCCTTCGTCAACTGCTTCTGGGTGAGTCCGAGATCCGCTGCGGCGGTGGACAACTTGATTCCCGGGCGGGCCAGGAAGTACGGGACCATCGCGAGCAGGCGCGACAACCGGGTGGGCGAGTTGGCGCTCATCTCACATCCCCTTCCAGTCCGGCGAGACGGTCGAGTTCGGCGATCACGGTCGCCCGCAGGTCGGCGGGTTCGAGGACGACGGCATCGGCGCCCGCGCTCAATACGGCGCGGATGACGCCCACACGGGACCGGACATCGATCTCGGCTACGTCGCCGGCTTCCGACCCGAGGCGATGCGCTGTCACGGACCGAGCCATCCGGCGGAGCCCGTGCGCGCGGCCGCTCGCCAGCCACACCCGCGCCGTGCCGCCGGTCGCGTCGTCGGCCCGCGATACGGCTTCGTCTACCAGTGCGTTCAGGTCGAGCCCGGCGGGGACCTGAACGGCCCCCCGATCGGAGTCGGCGGCGACATCGTCGATGCGGGAGATCCGGAATGTACGGGTCGCGTCGCGGTCCAGGTCGTGGCCGATCACGTACCAGCGGCCTCGGTTCCCCACAACGCCCCACGGTTGCAGTCGTCGAGTTGCGCGGCCGCGGGTGGATCGGTGGGTGAAGGTCACGGCCTGCGCGGCGCCGATCGCATCGATCAGACCGCGGATCGCGGTCTCCGACCCCATGGAGCGTGGGCCGCCCGCCTGAACGACCCCGAGCTCGTCCGGGGCGACAACGTCGACTCCTGCCGCTCGGAGTTTGAGGACCGCAGTCTGCGAGACGACGGCGACGTCCGGCTCGTGCCACACGGCGGCGGCCGCGGCGACGGCGGCCGCTTCGTCGGTCTCCAATCGGATGTCCGGGAGCGCATAGTCGTCGGGTTTGATGAGGTAACCCTCCACACCGACGCCGTTCCGTCCGGTGTCCACGGGGATGCCGAGCTCGCGGAGTTCGTTCTTATCGCGTTCGAGCATGCGCTTGAACGTGTCGTCGCCCTGACTGCTGTCGCTGTAGCCGACGACGTTGGCCCGCAGATACTCGGCGGTCACGTACTGGCGCGCCGACATCAGGCAGATGACGAGGTTGAGCAGACGCTCGGCTTTCGGAGTGGATGCCACGCGGTGATCCTAGATCCTAAAGGGACGAGATCAGGCGTTCGACGCGCTCGTCGACGCTTCGGAACGGGTCTTTGCACAGGACTGTCCGCTGCGCTTGATCGTTGAGCTTCAAGTGGACCCAGTCGACAGTGAAGTCCCGCTCGGCCTTCGTCGCTGCGGCGATGAACTCGCCGCGCAGTTTGGCCCGCGTGGTCTGCGGCGGCGTGCTCACCGCCGCGTCGACGGCGTCGTCGGTGACGACGCGCGCAGCGAGCCCTTTGCGTTGCAGCAGGTCGAATATGCCTCGACCACGGCGGATGTCGTGGTAGGCCAAGTCGAGCTGGGCGATCTTCGGATCCGACAGGTCCATCCCGTGCTTGTCCTGGTAGCGGCGGAACAGCTTCTGCTTGATCACCCAGTCGACCTCGGTGTCGACTCCGCTGAAGTCGCCGGACTCGACGGCGTCGAGCATCCGGCCCCACAAGTCGACGACCCGGTCCATCACCGGATCAGGCGTCCGCGAGACGAGGTGCTTCACCGCACGCGAATGGTATTCACGCTGAATGGCGAGCGCGGTGGACGTGCGGCCTCCCGCCAGACGGATCTCGCGGCGCCCGGTGATGTCGTGGCTGATGTCGCGGATCGCTCGGATCGGGTTGTCGAGCGCGAAGTCGTGGAACGAGATCCCGGATTCGATCATCTCGAGCACCAGGAGCGCCGACCCGACCTTCAGCATCGTCGTCGTCTCGGACATGTTCGAATCACCGACGATCACGTGCAGGCGTCGGTACTTCTCGGCGTCAGCGTGCGGCTCGTCGCGGGTGTTGATGATCGGCCGGGACCGGGTGGTCGCCGACGACACACCCTCCCAGATGTGGTCGGCGCGCTGTGACAGACACATCGTCGAATCCTGACCGACGCTGAGGACCTTGCCTGCGCCGCAGATCAATTGGCGAGTGACCAGGAATGGGAGCAGGACGTCGGAGACTCGGCCGAACTCACCCACCCGACTCACGAGGTAGTTCTCGTGGCAGCCGTAGGAGTTGCCTGCCGAGTCGGTGTTGTTCTTGAACAGGTAGAGGTCGCCGCCGATGCCCTCGTCGGCCAGACGCTGTTCGGCGTCGACCATGAGGCCTTCGAGGATCCGCTCCCCCGCACGATCATGAGCGATGAGCTGTTCGACGGAGTCGCATTCCGCAGTCGCGTACTCGGGATGCGAACCCACGTCGAGGTACAGACGCGCGCCATTCTCGAGGAACACGTTCGACGATCGGCCCCAGGCGACGACGCGTCGAAAAAGGTAGCGGGCGACCTCGTCCGGGCTGAGCCTGCGCTGCCCCTGCGACGTGCAGGTGACACCGAACTCGGTCTCGATTCCCATGATCCGGCGTTCCACGTCAGTCCTCTTTCACTTGTGGGTCAGGCCTTCTTCCAACAACTCGGTGACCCGCTGGTCGCTGAGTCGTCTGAACGCACGGCGCGGCCGGGTCCGGTCCAGGACCGCGGCCTCAATCTCGGCTACCGGGAGCATCGCGGCAGTGTCGCCGACTTTCGGGCCGCCGGTGTCAGGTTCGCCGTCCTTGGGTGCCGCGAGTGCGCCGGCCGCCGCGGTCAGTGCCTCGCCGAGCGTCAGCGCGGGACGGTACGCATCCTTCATCGCGGTGACGATCGGCTCGGTGGCGCCGCCCATGACTAGAAACGACTGCTCGTCGACGATCGACCCGTCGTAACCGATGCGGTACAGCTGCGAGGGCATGTCGGTTCCGGCCCGACCGACCTCGGCGACGCACAACTCCACCTCGAACGGCTTGGCCTGTTCGGTGAAGACGTTTCCAAGCGTGTTCGCGTACGCGCTGGCCAGCGATAACCCGGTGACGTCGGCGCGGTCGTAGGAGTAGCCCCGGAGATCCGCGAGTTGGATGCCCGCTTTACGAAGGCTCTCGAACTCGTTGTACTTGCCGACTGCGGCGAACCCGATCCGGTCGTAGATCTCACTGATCTTGCGTAGCGTGTTCGATCGATTGTGGGCTACGAAGAGCACCCCGTCGCGGTAGGTCACCGCGATGACGCTGCGGCCACGGGCGATGCCTTTGCGCGCCAGCTCTGAGCGGTCGCGCATGATCTGCTCTGCGCTGGCGTAATACGGGAACGTCACGATTGATCGCCTCCGTTCTCGTGAGCGGACCTTCGCCGGTCGACGACGGCTTGTGCCGCGTCGGCGATCTCGGGTTCGGCCACGTCGTCGGCACCGCCAACGTTGATGCGGACCGCAGTCGGGAAGATCCGGCGGACCAGATCCGGGCCGCCTGTCGCCGAATCGTCGTCTGCGGCGTCGTAGAGCGCCTCGACTGCCACGGCGAGGGCTTCGTCGGCGGTCAGATCGGTGCGGTACAGCTTCTTCAGCGACGACCGTGCGAACACCGCCCCCGAGCCGATGGCTTCGTAACCGCTGCGTTCCTCGTGGCGTGATCCGGCGACGTCGAACGAGAAGATCCGCCCGTACGACGGTTCGGACGCACTGTCAGTCGGCTGGTATCCAACGAGAAGCGGGATCGCCGCCAAGCCCTGCATCGCCGCCCCCAAGTTGCCGCGGACCATTGATGCCAGTCGGGAGGCTTTGCCGTCCAACGTGAGTCGGACGCCTTCAATCTTCTCGTAGTGCTCGAGTTCGACGGCGAACAGTCGGACCATCTCGATCGCGATGCCCGCCGTGCCCGCGATACCTGCCGCGGAGCACTCGTCGGTGATGTGAACCTTCTGCACGTCGCGGGTGGCGATGAGGTTGCCCATCGTCGAACGACGGTCACCGGCGAGGATCACACCACCGAGATAGCTGACCGCGACGATCGTCGTACCGTGGGGAATCGACTGCGCGGCCTCGACGGGCACTGATGTTCCGGCGGCCAGCCCGGGCAGCCTATCGGGCGCGTTCACGCGGAGGTACTCGGTGAACGAGGAGATGTCGTGCCCGGACTGGCCGCCGACTCCGGCGATCACTCCCCACCCTTCTGCACGTATGCGCGGACGAAGTCTTCGGCGTTCTCCTCGAGCACGTCGTCGATCTCGTCGAGCAGATCGTCGGTCTCGACGGCGAGCTTCTCGCGACGCTCTTGTCCGGCCGCGGTGCCACCCGCCGCCTCGTCGTCGCCCGGACCGCCGCCTCGCTTCGCCTGCTCCTGCGCCATCATCGCCTCCTGAAGAGTGGTTGTCCTTCAACACTACCGGGGTGCGGCGACGTCCGAGGCGGCGAACCGCCGGTCAGTTGGCTGTCAACTGGTCGACGAGCTCGACCGCCGACGTTGCGGAATCGAGTAGTCGGCCGACGTGAGACCGCGTGCCGCGCAATGGCTCCGGCATCGGAATGCGGACAAGCGAATCCGTGCCGACGTCGAAAATGACCGAGTCCCAACTGGCTGCCGCGATGTCGGCGCCAAAGCGGCGAACCGACTCGCCGCGGAAGTACGCGCGCGTGGACTCCGGGGGCGTGGACACCGCTGCCATCACCTGTTCTTCGGTGACCAGGCGCTTCATCGATCCGCGGGCGACGAGTCGGTTGTAGAGCCCCTTGTCGAGCCGAACATCCGAATACTGCAGGTCGATGAGCTGCAGGCGGGACGCTGCCCAACCGAGGCCTTCGCGAGTGCGGAAGCCTTCCAGGAGACGGAGCTTGGCGGGCCAGTCGAGGATGTCGGCGCATTCCATCGGATCGCGCTCGAGCCGGTCGAGGACGTCGGCCCACGTCGCGACGACGTCGGCGGCGCGCTCGTCGTCGGCCGCATGCTGATCGTGATGCGCCTGGACGCGCGCCAAGTATTCGCGCTGGAGCGCCAGACCGGTCAACTCGCGACCGTCGACCAGGGCGACTGTCGCACGCAGAGTCGGGTCGTGGCTGATCGCATGGACGGCGTCGACGGGGCGGGCGAGTGCGAGGTCACTGAGGTCGACTCCCGCCTCGATGAGGTCCAGGACCAGCGCCGTCGTGCCGACCTTGAGATAGGTCGCCGTCTCGGCGAGGTTCGCGTCACCGAGAATCACGTGCAGACGACGATACTTGTCGGGGTCGGCGTGCGGTTCGTCGCGCGTGTTGATCAGACCGCGTTTGAGGGTGGTCTCCAGCCCCACCTCGACCTCGATGTAGTCGGCACGCTGAGACAGCTGGTAGCCAGGCTCTTCGCCGTGTTGACCGATCCCGACGCGGCCCGATCCGCAGATCACTTGCCGCGAGGCGAAGAACGGCATGAGGCCGACGATGATCGAGTCGAACGCCGTATCGCGCCGCATCAGATAGTTCTCGTGGGTGCCGTAGGACGCACCCTTGCCGTCGATGTTGTTCTTGTAGAGCTGCAGGCGCGGCGTCCCTGGGACACTCGCAACGTATCGTGCGGCCTCCTCCATCACCCGCTCGCCCGCCTTGTCCCAGATCACGGCGTCGAGCGGATCAGTGACCTCGGGCGCCGAGTACTCCGGATGCGCATGATCGACGTACAGACGCGCACCGTTGGTGAGGATCATGTTCGCGGCACCGATCTCATCGGCATCG
Organism: Gordonia sp. (in: high G+C Gram-positive bacteria); assembly: GCF_052106715.1. Lineage (NCBI taxonomy): Bacteria > Bacillati > Actinomycetota > Actinomycetes > Mycobacteriales > Gordoniaceae > Gordonia > Gordonia sp. (in: high G+C Gram-positive bacteria). Next base: position 2,485 of record NZ_JBQEDL010000006.1, on the reverse strand, counting down.
ATGATCGGTGCGGGCCCGGAGTGACGGCTGGGGTCGAAGCCTCGTGCGTCCCGCATCGGCGACTCCTCCTCGTAGTCCCAGCGGGTGCGACGTTCGCGGCGGGGCACGCCTGCTGCCGCGGCGTACGCGAGAACGGCCTGCGTCGAGGTCATGATCGGGTTCGCGGTGGGGTCCCCTGGTGCCGAGATGCCGTACTCGACTTCGGTGCCGATGATGCGCTCCATGCGCCCAGCGTAACGGGATCGGTGATGCTGCCGCGAACCCCAAGCGCGCGGGCCCCGGGAACCCGAACCCCAACCGCTAACGGTGACGTATTCGCAGGCGCGAGTAGATCAGTGCGGTCAGAAGCACGGCCATCACCAGGAGAACGCCGTATGCGAGGGCGGTGTGTCCGACGCTCGGCTCCCACCAGGGGTACTCCATGCTCTCCCCCGGTGCCGCTCGGACCTGGCTCGCCTGCGGATTGACCTGCGGGATGTCGACCGCTTGCGCTGCCGCCGTGTAGCCCCAGTACGCCGGGAAGATCCAACCGAGCTGCGCGGCACCCGCCGCGGAGATCGGGAACAAGCCCCCGCAGAACACGAGCTGAACCATCACCACGATCACCAGGGGTGGCATCGTCTGCTCGTTGGAGCGCACCACCGACGAGATCGCGAGACCGACCAGCGTGCTCACGCAGGCGAGTGCCGCGATCGCGACGAACAACGCGACGGCGGGGGGCAACAGCACGCCGCCGAACTCGGGGACGTCCCGAAGGGCGTAGGTGATGCCGAGCATGATCGCGCTCTGCACCGTCGTCAACAGGAAGAACACGATGATCTTCGCCGTGAGGTATGCGCCGGGCCGCAGTCCGACGGCACGTTCACGATCGAAGATCGGACGTTCGCCGACCAGGTCGCGAACCGTCAGCGCCGCGCCCATGAACGCTGCACCGATGACCAGCACGACCAACAGTTGGACCGCTTCGACGGGGTCCTTCGACATCGTCGACCCCGGGTCGGGACCGGGTTCGCTCGCACCGATCCCGAATCCGGTCGACCCGGGGATGACCAGCGTCAACAGCCCGAGCACGATCGGCAACACCAGAAGGAAGGTCAGGTACCCGCGGTCGGCGAGGATCAGACGGAGTTGCCTGCGAAACACCGTTGAGGTCTGGCCGGCCGCGCTCGCTTGATGCACCTTCACCACCGGCCCGGGCACCGGGGCCCGCGTGTGCGAGGCCGCATGCGGATGCCGTCGTCGATAGTTGTCCCACGCCATGTCCGGCTGGTCCGCGGTGAACGCGAAGATCTCGGCCCAGTCGGTGGTCCCGAGTTCGGAGCCGACGTCCTTCGGAGTTCCGCAGAACGCGGTCTTCCCGCCCGGCGCCAGGAGTAGAACCTGATCGCACAGGCTCAGATAGGTCAGGGAATGGGTGACGACGAGCACGACGCGGCCCGCGTCGGCGAGGCGGCGCAACGTCTGCATGACCTGACGGTCCAGCGCCGGATCCAGGCCGGACGTCGGCTCGTCGAGGATCAGCAGAGACGGGCCGGTCAGCAGTTCCATCGCCACCGACGCCCGTTTGCGCTGGCCGCCGGAGAGCGTGTCGACTCGAGTCTCAACGTGTTCGGTGAGCTGCAGCTCGCTGAGCACGCCATCGATCACCTGGTCGCGGTCGGCCGTCGAGAGGTCGCCCGGCAAGCGTAGTTCGGCCGCATAGCGAAGCGCCTGGCGCAGTGTCAGCTTGCGATGCAGGACATCGTCCTGCGGGACCATACCGATCCGGGTACGCAGTGCCTCGTACTCGGTGTGCACTCCCCGACCCTCGAACGAGACCACGCCGACAGTCGGATTCCCGAGGCCCGCGACGATCTTCGAGATCGTCGATTTTCCCGCACCCGAAGGTCCGATGATTGCGGTCAGCGATCCCGGAGCCGCGGTGAACGAGATGTCGTTGAGGAGTGACTTGCCGTCGATGGTGAGTGAGACCCCAGAAACCTGGACGCCGTCCGCGACGTCGTTCTGCGGGCGGCCACGGACCAGGGCACCGCCGGACATCACGAAGTCCGAGTTGCCGATCGTGACGACGTCGTTCTCGCTCAATCGGTGCGCCATGACACGTCGGCCGTTGACGAACGTGCCGTTGACGCTCCCCAGGTCTTCTACGAGCAGGCCTTGCGGTGTCGCCGTCAGCTTCGCGTGGTGTCGGGACGCGAGGACGTCACTCACCACGATGTCGTTGTCCGGGGTACGACCTATCGACTGCGTCCCCGACAAGGCGATCGATTCGCGACCGCGCAGACTGTCCGGGACCTCGAAGATCGCCGACGCGTTCTGATGAAGCGCGGCCAGGTGCGGAGCGTCCGCGAGCTCGCCGAAACGTGGAGCAGACGCAGACGTGACCGGTCGCGTCATGTCGTATCGGGTAGAGCCCGGTTGGCGTGGCCCCTGAGCCCACACCGGCTGCGACGGCGGAGGCGACGAGCCGACCGACCGCTGTGGC